>JAHYJI010000018.1 GCA_019429145.1 Coriobacteriia bacterium
ATGAACGCGGGGTCGAGGGACCAGTGGATCGGCGAGCGGGTCGAGTCGGTCACCCTGTACGTTCCGGGTGATGGTCTGGCGGTGCTGCGCGGCCCCGAGATCGAGTGGGGGTACCGGTCGAGCGGCCTGCCCGGCAGGGGAGTGATCGTCGAGTGCTCGCTCCTTCTCGAGCAGGGCGATCGTGAACGCATCCGGCGCACGATGGACGCGCGCTTCCGGTCCCGCAAGTCGACGCAGCCCGTCGGGACACCCAACGCGGGCAGCGTGTTCATCAACCCCGAGGGCGACTCGGCAGGCCGGCTGATCGAGGCATGCGGGCTCAAGGGCTACTCCGTGGGCGCCGCCAGGGTCTCCGAGGTCCACGCGAACTTCATCGTCAACACGGGCGGAGCGACCGCCGCTGACGTTCTCCGCCTCATCGAGCACGTGCGAGAGGCGGTGAACAAAGGCTATGGCATCCAGCTCGAAACGGAGCTCCGGTTCCTCGGGACGCAAGTCTGAGCGAAGGCGAGTGACGATCACGCCGCAACGTTCTCGCGATGGCGCCGATGCCGAGCGCCGCGCGAAGGACGTGAACAGTAAACGTAAGGTAGAGACTCGGGGTGGACGTCCGACTCGCCCGGGACGTGAGAGCCCCGCGGGTCCCCCTCGTTCACACGATCCCAAGAGAACGGCACGCGAACAGCGTCTGGCCCGACAACGCTTGGCATTCCGCCTCCGTATGGGAGCGACATTAGTCGCGATCGTGGCCGTCATCGCCGGGGGTGTAGCGCTCTACCGGTCGGACCTGTTCAGCATCACCGCGATCGAGGTCGAGGGCGTGACCGAGCTCACCGCCGAGGAGGTCGTGGCGACGGCCGCACTACCCGAGGGCTCGACGCTGCTGCGCCTGCCACGCGGGGAGATGGAGGTGCGCCTGGCATCCCACCCCTGGATCGCCGCCGCGCACATCAGCCGGCGGTTTCCCGACGGACTGGTCATCCACGTGGACGAGCGGGTGGCCGCGGCCCTCGTGGACACCGGAGAGGCCGCCTTCTGGCTGGTCGACTCTGATTCTCTCGCGCTCGGTCAGAGGACTCCAGACGCCACGGAGACGGTTCCCGTGATACGGGACCTCGCCGAGTTCGACCCGGTGGCAGGGGAGCGCTCAGAATCGGAGGCTCTTGCGAATGCCCTGAGGGTGCTCGAGGGGCTGAGCGATGAGATGCTCGCACGCCTCCGTGCCATCTCTGCGCCGTCGGTTGATCTCACCACACTGATGACGTCCGACGACATCGAGGTCCTTGTGGGTTCTGCCGAGGACATCGAGAAGAAGGACGCGGTCGCACTGCGTATCATGGAAGAGCAACAAGACGCCGTGGTGCATATCAACGTGCGTACGGTGGACCGCCCGACGTGGAGAGGGCTCGACACCGGCCAGTAGCAGCCCTGCGTGTCCGCCACTCTTGAACCACGCCCATCGCTTCCTCGCCTCGCACGCGATTCCTTTTCGTCGGGGGGTTGCACATGGTATAAGGTTTATGCGAAGATTGACTGTTGCGTTGGTACCATAAGTGTAAAGTAGAGGTTGAGTCCGGCCACGAGACGACCGGCTGACCAGGCAGGACCGGGAGGAAACCATGCTCGATACGGGCGCGAACTACCTCGCTGTGATCAAGGTACTCGGGATCGGTGGCGGCGGGACCAATGCGGTGAACCGCATGGTCGAGGCTAGTGTCAAGGGCGTCGAGTTCATCGCGGTGAACACCGATGCGCAGGCACTGCTGATGTCGGATGCAGACTACAAGGTTCATGTGGGCGTGAACCTGACAAAAGGGCTCGGGGCCGGGGCAGACCCGGACGTCGGTCTCCAGGCTGCTGAGGAGAACCGTGGAGAGATCAAGGAAGCACTTCAGGGTGCAGACATGGTCTTCATCACTGCGGGCGAGGGTGGCGGTACCGGCACCGGTGCAGCTCCCATCATCGCCGAGATCGCCAAGGAAGAGATCGGCGCCCTGACGGTCGGCGTGGTGACCCGTCCGTTCGCCTTCGAGGGCAGAAAGCGCGCCCTTCAGGCGGAGGAAGGCATCAACCGTTTGAGGGAGAAGGTCGACACGCTGATCGTCATCCCTAACGACCGCCTCCTCCAGGTCGCGGAGAAGAAGACGTCGATCCTAGATGCCTTCAGGATCGCCGACGACATACTACGGCAGGGCACGCAGGGCATCACCGACCTCATCACCGTTCCCGGGCTCATAAATCTGGACTTCGCGGACGTGCGCACGATCATGGCGGATGCCGGTTCGGCGCTCATGGGCATCGGTATCGCGGCCGGGGACAACCGTGCCCACGACGCCGCCAAGGCGGCCATATCCAGCCCCCTGCTCGAGTCAAGCATCGAGGGTGCGCAGGGCGTGCTCCTCTCTATCTCGGGCGGGTCTGATCTCGGATTGTTCGAGGTCAACGAGGCAGCCGAGGTTGTTGCCGCCGCGGCCCACCCGGACGCGAACATCATCTTCGGCGCCGTGATCGACGACTCCCTGATGGACCAGATTCGGGTCACGGTCATCGCCACCGGGTTCGAAGGTCGCCGCCGCAAGCAGGAATCGATGGAGTTCGCTGCAGCCGAGGACGAGGGCCCGGCCATCCCCACGTACGAGCCGATCGCCGAGGAGGAACTCGACATTCCGGCGTTCCTCAAGAAGCGGTCCTTCTAGGCAACGACTCTTGGATCCCGGAGCCACGGCGGTGAGGCCCCGTGGTTCCGGGATCCTGACGTATCAGGGATAAGAAGGACCCCCGTCAGCTACCGTGACGGGGGTCCTTCGCTTCACGTGTCGCTGACGGACTAAGCGCGCCCGGGCTCGTCCTCGGCTTCAGTGGTGTCGACAGGAGCGTCAGCCTCGATGTCGACTGTATCCGGGTCGGTTTCGGGAGCGGGCGGCGCCGGAGGCGCGGGTGCCTCGGGGGGCTCCGGAGCCTGCGGCGCGAGAGGTGCTGCGGGTGCTACAGGGGGCGCAGGTGCTGCGGGTGGCGCAGGTGGCGCTGCGGATGCTTCGGGGGGCTCCGGCGCCAACGGTGCCATGGGTGCCGGCGGTGCCGGTGGAGCAGGGGGCGCCGGCGGTGCCGCGGCCGCGCCCGGAGGTGAGTAGCTTTCGGGTGCGCCGAGCGGACCGGGGAGCCCGTATGCGCGGGCGGCGTACTGGCCGAACAGGTGAGCCGCCATAAGAGAGCCGACAAACCCGATCGCGCCTCCGATGAATACGCCGGCGATCCACCCCAGCACCGGGATGAAGAGCAGGATAGTCGTCACCGTACTCGAGACCGTGCCCGCCACGATGGCTATGACGATGCTCATGATCAGCGCGGTTGCGTAGCCGGCGCCAGGTGTCGAGAGCCGACGCTTGATGTCCCCGAACGCGAACGCAGTGCTGAACTCCTCGTGCATCGCGTAGTGAGCGAGGGCGGCTGCGGTGAAGATCCACACGGCGACCATGTAGACCATGGCCAGCATCACCACGAGACACATGCCTCCGGCGAAGAGCGCTTCCAGCCCGCCCCCCGAGTCCACGGAGCTCGAACCGGTCACCATCGTCACGGGGACGGCGAAGGACAGTACGCCGACGGTGATGATCGCGATCGCAGGGAGCATGTAAAGCAGGATCGCAATGCTCGCAAGGAGCCCTCGCACCCAGAACCGCCCGAACAGACTCCAATCCGGAAGCGGGGTCTCCTTGCCATGTGCCGTGTTACGGATGTAGTCCAGATAGTAACCGGTCAGCGCGAACCCCGTGAAAGGAACGACGGCCCATACCCCTCCGAGCAGCGCCTTCGTCACCCACGCCGGATCTTTGAATGGAGCACCGAGGCCCCTGCCAACGTCCATCTGTCGCCCTCCCGTTGCATCGAGTCTGGTGAGGTCGGACCCGCACTTCGGTCCACTCCGAGTATCATTCCCTGAATGGTGGCAGAAGCAGACAACAGACATCCAGCTCCCTCGCTCGAGCGCCTCATCCGTCCGGGAGGGGTCACGGTCTGGACCGATCCCGGCCTAGCTGCGACGGGCACCGTGATCGCGTTCTCCCAGCGCACCGGGGGCAGCAGCGCGCCGCCGTTCGACACTCTCAACCTGGCGACACATGTCGGCGACGATCCGAAGGCTGTGGACACCAACAGGACGCTGCTCTTCGACTCCCTCGGAATCGCGAACCTGCGCAGAGACCTCGTCACCGCCGAGCAGGTCCACGGGGGGCGCATCGCGATCGTCACCAGGGCGGATGCCGGTGCGGGGGCGTTTTCGGAGGGTGCGCCGCCGATCCCGGCAACCGACGCTCTCGTCACCGATCGGGTCGGGCTTCCGCTCCTGATGATGTACGCGGATTGCGTGCCCGTCATCCTGGTCGCCACGCACCTGCGCAGGGCTGTCTGTGTAGTGCACGCGGGGTGGCGCGGAGCCCTGTCCAGACTACCGGGAAAGGCGGCGCGTCTCCTTGCGTCACACGCGGGATGTGAGACGTCCGATCTGCGCGCCTACATCGGGCCGCACATACGGGCGTGCTGTTATGAGGTCGGTGAAGAGATTCTTTCGCATTTCTGTAACTCATTTGATACCATACGCGCGGTTGACGGGCGGCTCGATCTCACCGCCGCGGTCCGTGAGAGCCTCATCGAGTGCGGTGTGGGCGAACAACGTACTGCGGAAGTGGGGGTGTGCACCCGTGATCACGCTGACATGCTCTTCTCGTATCGTGCCGCTCCTGTGACCGGACGACACGGTGCACTCGCGGTTATCGCAGAGGGCGAGTAGATGACGAACCGGCTTTCCAGGCCGAACAAGAACAGCCGACCGTCACGCGCAGCCGTGCTCTCCCGGGCGATGGTCTGCGTGCTGCTCGGTGTACTCCTGCTCGCGGGTAGCGGGTGCGGGGGCGGCCGTTCGGTCGATACAGAGCTTGTCGTCACCGGCTCCACCACTATCCTGCCCATCGCCGAGATAGCCGGCGAGATGTATCACGAGCTGCATCCCGACCAGAAAGTCCTGGTGTCCGGTCTTGGCTCCTCCGCAGGAATCGAGACTGTATCGTCCGGGTCTTCGGACATCGGTACGTCCTCGCGGGACCTGAAGCCTGCCGAGGAGCAGCTTGGCCTGGTTGACACGCCGATCGCCTACGACGCGATCGCCGTGATCGTGAATCCTGAGAATCCCGTCCGGGAGCTCACGACCGAGCAGGTGCGCGCGATCTTCGCCGGCGAGATCGAGAACTGGTCGGAGCTTGGAGGTAACGACAAGGACATCGGTCTGGTGAATCGCGACGAGGCCTCCGGCACGCGCGAGGCGTTCCACAAGATCGTGATGGGAGACCACCCCTTCGACCGGACAGCGGCCGTCCTTCCCGGGACGGGCCAGGTCCGCTCTGTGGTCTCGAACGCGGGCGGTGCGATCGGATACATCTCGCTCGGCTTCGTCAACGATGAAGTCAAGGTCGTCGCCGTCGATGGCGTGGTTCCGACGAAGGAAACGGTCATCGCGGGTGCCTACCCGCTCCAGCGCCTCCTCCACTTCTACACGGTCGGAGAACCGACAGGCCTGGCGCGTGACTACATCGAGTTCGTGCTTTCCGATGCGGTTCAACAGAGTGTCGTTCGCGATGCAGGTTTCCTTCCGATGTCGCGCGAGGAGAACTAGATGCCGTCCCTGCCCTCGATGCCCTCGGAGAACAGCAATCTACAGCTGGTGTCCCGCGCGACCCATCTCAAGGAGATCGCGCTTAAGAACCTCTTCCTGCTGTGTGCGTTCGTTGCCGTCGCAGGCGTGCTCCTGATCTTCGGGTTCGTCGGGTTTCGCGGATGGCCCGCCTTCGCCGAGGTCGGTCCGTGGTCCTTCCTGGCGGGTACCGAGTGGAATCCGACCGACGGGGTCTACGGCATCCTGCCTCTGATCTGGGGTACGGTCGTGGTCATGCTCGGCGCGCTCGTCATCGGAACGCCGCTCGCCGTCGGCACGGCGGTATTCCTCTCCGAGATCGCCACGCCGCGAGTCCGGGGCATCGTCCGTCCCGCCGTCGAACTGCTCGCCGGGATCCCTTCGGTCATCTACGGATTCTTCGGGCTGATCATCCTGCGGCCGATCATCGCGAACTTCACCGACGGTCTGGGTTTCGGAGCGATCACGGCGTGGTTCATCCTCGCCATCATGATCGTTCCCACCATCGCGACGCTCTCCGAGGACGCGTTGCGCTCGATTCCCCCGGGTATCCGCGAGGCGAGCTACGCCATGGGCGCAACGACGTGGCAGACCATCTACAAGGTCCTCATCCCGGCGGCGAAGATAGGGATCATCGACGCGATCATCTTAGGCATGGGGCGGGCGATCGGAGAGACCATGGCGGTACTCATGGTCGTCGGTAACGCGCCGGTCTTTCCCGAGTCGATCGCCGCACCGATCGCCACGCTCACGACGCAGATCGTCATGGACATGCCGTACGCAGCCGGAATGCACCGCACCGCACTCTTCGGCATGGCGATCGTGCTCTTCCTCGCGTCGATGGGCCTGGTGGCCCTCGTGCGCCTGATCTCCCGCTTCCAGACCTCGATCGAGGCCGGACGATGAACAAGAACACCGCCAACGGTATCGCACTCGCGCTGCTCTGGATCGCCGCCATCCTGACGGTGGTGGTGCTCGGCACGGTGATCCTCTACGTGTTCGTGAACGGCATCGGGCAGCTCTCTCCGGAGTTCATCTTCACGTGGCCCGAGGGTGTGGCTGCCGAGGGTGGGATCTGGCCGACCATCGTCTCGACGCTCTACGTCACCGCACTCGCCATGATCATCGTCACGCCGATCGCGATCCTCGCAGCCGTCTACCTTGCGGAGTACGCGGTCCAGGGGCGGCTGGTGAGCACCATCCGCTTCGCCGCGGACTCGCTTGCGAGCGTGCCCTCCATCGTCATGGGCCTCTTCGGCCTGGCGCTCTTTGTTGAGGCCGCCGGGATCGGTTTCTCGATGCTCTCGGCCGCACTCGCGCTCTCCTTCCTGATGCTGCCCATCGTCATGCGCACCACCGAGGAGGCGATCCGCTCCGTTCCCAAGTACATCCGATGGGGGTCGTACGGTCTGGGCGCCACGAAGTGGCAGGTCGTCAGCCGCAGCGTGCTCCCGGCTTCGATGCCGCGAATCATCACCGGCATCATCCTGGCCACCGGCCGCGCGGTAGGGGAGACGGCAGTCGTCATCTACACGATGGGGCAGGCCATCAATATGCCGATCACGCCCTTCGACTCCGGGCGCCCGATGACCGTCCACCTCTACCTGCTCGCCATGGAGGGCATCAATCTGCCCGCCGCATACGGTACCGCCCTGCTCCTGATGATCATGATCCTGGCCTTCAACCTCGGGGCGCGCTACTTCCTGCGCCGGAACCGGAAGGTGTGAACCTGATGTCCTATCGTGCAACTCCCGTCGCAGACGACGCGCCAGAGAAGATCACCGTCACAGGGCTCGACTTCTTCTACGGCGACTTCCACGCGCTCACCGACATCACGGTCGGCATCAAGGAGAAGGCGGTGACCGCGTTCATCGGGCCGTCAGGGTGCGGAAAGTCGACCTTCCTGCGCTGCTTCAACCGGATGAACGACCTCATACCAGGTACGCGTGCCGAGGGCACGATCACCCTGGACGGCCAGGACATCTACGCGGCCGGCGTCGACCCGGTCGACCTGCGACGCCGAATCGGCATGATCTTCCAGCAGCCGAACCCGTTCCCGATGTCGATCTACGACAACGTCGCCTTCGGGCCGCGCCTCCAGGGCATCAAGAAGGCGGAGCTGGACGAGATAGTCCAGACGTCGCTGGAGCGAGCGAACCTCTGGAAGGAGACCAAGGACATTCTCGGCCGCAACGGGCTTGCGCTCTCCGGTGGTCAGCAGCAGCGGCTGTGCATCGCTCGTGTGCTTGCGGTCGAGCCCGAGGTCATGCTGATGGACGAACCCTGCTCGGCGATCGATCCCACCTCGGTCCAGAAGATCGAGGACCTGATGGACGAGCTCAAGGACCGCATCACCATCATCATCGTCACGCACAACATGCAGCAGGCAGCGCGCGTCAGCGACTTTACCGCCTTCTTCCTGCAGGAGCTTGCAGGTGAGGCCGCCGTGTTGGTCGAGTACGACCGCACGCCGAACATCTTCACCTCGCCGAAGGACCGCCGTACCGAGGACTACATCACCGGCCGCTTTGGTTAAACATCGGTGAACTGCGGTTTCGTAGTGGTTCACACGGTATACTCGAAGTGACCGAAGTAGATTCGAAGGAGCTGAAACGCAGCCATGCGTGAGGGATTCAGACAGGAACTCAAGGAACTCAAGGCCGAGGTGCTCTCGATTGGCAGGGCTGTCACCGGTGTGACGCGCGATGCCGTGACGTCACTCGTCGAAGGCGACGTTGACCTCGCCGAGAAGGTCATAGCGGGCGATGCGGAGATCGATCGCCGTACTCTCGGGGTCGAAGAACACTCGCTGGAGGTCATTGCGACGCAGTTCCCGGTCGCGCGGGACCTCCGCCTGCTGCACTCGCTGACCTACATCGCGCTCCACCTCGAGCGCATGGCCGACCTCGGCGTCAATATCGCCCGTGCGGCCAAGCGCACCGCCGACCGCCGTGGGCCCCAGACGCTCTACGACCTCATCCAGGCGCAGGGCAACCTCGTCTACCGCGTGCTTGATGCGACGTGTGAGGCTCTCGAGAAGAACGACCTGGAGCTTGCCCGCAAGCTGCAGGACCTCGACGAGCCGATCGACCACCTGTACAAGCAGTTCTTCCGCGAGCTTGCTCGCCTGCAGGACGAAGAGGACATCGAGTGGGCGTCGATGATGGTGCTGGCGAGCCGGTACCTCGAGCGCATCGCGGACAACGCAGTGGACATCGGGGAGCGCATCGCCTACCTCGTCACGGGTGACTTCGATGCCCTCCACGACCTCGACCAGGAGAACGACTAGACAGATGCCTCCGATCGCGGTGCGATACGAGGCGGTCCGCAGACAGGTTGCGGACGCCGCCGACGCCTGCGGACGGGACCCGGCTGACGTCACCATCATCGCAGTGACCAAGACCGTCGGGGTCCCCGAGGTCACAGCAGCGTTGGCCGCCGGCATCCGGGACTTCGGGGAGAACCGTGTCCAGGAGTTCCTCGGCAAGTACGGGCTCTTCCCCGAGGCCAGGTGGCACTTCATCGGAACGCTGCAGACCAACAAGGTCAAAGACGTCGTCGGCAGGGCGCACCTCATCCACTCGGTCGACTCTCTCAAGCTGCTGTCTCACATCGACCGGCGCGCAACCGAGAGAGGTGTAGTCCAGCCGGTCTTGCTCCAGGTCAACGTCTCGGGCGAGGGGTCCAAGCACGGATTGGCGATCCCTGATCTGCCCGAGGCGCTCGAGGAGGCCTCTCGCATGGACTCCGTCGAAGTCCGGGGGTTGATGACGATGGCCCCGCTCGCTCGTGCCGAGGACGTGAGATGGGTCTTCCGCGAGCTGCGCGAAGCACGCGATTCTCTACGCGCAGCGCTGCCCGATAGGGTAGAGTTAGACGAGCTTTCGATGGGGATGTCGGGCGACTTCCGCGTGGCAGTCGAGGAGGGCGCTACCATCGTTCGCATCGGGAACGCTCTCTTTGGCAGATAGTCGCACGCGAGGAGGCTCACGTGGGCCTGTTCCACAACATCAAGGTACGTCTCGGCCTTGCAGATGACTGGGACGACGAGTACGACGACGAGTACTACGACGATGACGAGTACGAGGAGACGCCCGAGCCGAGCAGCAGCGACGGCTTCGTCGGCCGGCGCGTGACGTCGTACGACTCTCCGTACGCGTCCGATACCCGGCACGTACGCCGCCTCGGCCGAGATTCGGACGTGGACCGGTCGCGCGAACCGGCACCGCTCAGGTCGGTACCGGCGGGTAGCAACGTTGCGTCGATGACGCCGCAGGTCAAGATGCACATCACCGAGCCCAAGACGTTCACCGAGGCGCAGGCGATCGCCGATAGGTTGAAAGCCGGCACACCGGTCATCATGAACCTCACGATGACCCAGCCCGATCTCGCTAAACGTCTGATCGACTTCGCGAGCGGGCTGACCTACGGGGTCGATGGAGGCCTCCAGAAGGTGTCTGACAAGGTATTCATGCTGACCCCCGCTAACGTCGACGTGTCCGCGGAGGACAGGCGTCGTCTGCGCGACACGGGTCTGTTCAACATGGAGTGACTGCAGTGACCATGGGGCACCTGCGAATCGAAGGCACGCTCGCGATCATCGGCGGCGGGCGCATGGGCGAGGCCATCGCCGGCGGTTTGATAGCCGCAGGCGTGTTCGCGCCCGAATCGATTGTCGTCGCCGAGCCGGTCGCCGAACGCCGGGCGGAGCTGGTGGCCGCTCACGGGGTGCGCTGCGTCGCTGACGCCGCACCGGCCGCCTACGAGGGGGACATCGTCTTGCTGGCGGTCAAACCCCAGGTGATCGACGAGGTCGTGCTGTCTGTTGCGGGAGACGTCGGAGACGCGCTCGTGATCTCGATAGCCGCGGGCATCTCCAGCGCCCGGCTCGAGTCGCACCTGCCGGCCGGCACGGCCGTCGTGCGGGTCATGCCCAACACCCCCGCGCTGGTTCGCGAGGGTATGAGCGTGATCAGCGGGGGTAGCGAGGCCACCGCCGAGCAGGTGGACCTGGTCCGCAGGATGTTCTCCGCACTCGGGAAGGCCGTGGTGCTCGAGGAACGGCATCAGGATGCGGCCACCGCGATCTCCGGTTCGGGTCCTGCTTACATCGCGCTCGTGGTAGACGCGCTCGCCCGTGCCGGTGTCAGACACGGCCTCTCGCGTCAGATCGCAGAGGAACTCGCGCTACAGACCGTCGCCGGCACCGCGGCGCTGATCGACCGCACGGGGCAACATCCCGAGCAGGTCATCGATTCAGTCGCCAGCCCCGGCGGTACGACCATCGCCGCAATCGAAGCGCTCGAAGCGGGAGGACTGCGTTCGGCGTTCGCCGCCGCTGTTGCCGCCGCAGTCGCGCGCGCAAAGGAGTTGGGTGCGTGACGCTCATCTATGCCGTAAGCCGTCTGCTGGACTTCTACTCGCTCATCATCTTCATATACGTCATTCTCTCGTGGTTCCCGGTTGGCCGGGGCGGCGTGATCACCGACATCTACGGCGTGCTGGCGAGCGTATGCGAACCCTACATCGGCATCTTCAGGCGCATCGTGCCATCCGTTGGAGGGGGCATCGACTTCTCGCCGCTCGTCGCATTGCTCGTGCTACGCTATCTAATCCAGCCGGCGCTCATCGCTCTGGCCGGCATGGTCGCTGTCTGACAGGTCTGTAGGGGAGGATCGTCACGATGAAGCTCACACCGCTCGACATACACCACAAGGAGTTCCGCCGCTCGATCCGCGGCTATGACGACAAGGAAGTCGACGACTTTCTCGATGCCGTGGCCGACGAGTTTGAGCGTCTCTTCAAGGAGAACATCGACCTCTCCGAGCGGATGGATGCCGCGAGCCAGCAGGTGCGCACGTACCAGGCGATGGAGACCACGCTCCACAACACCCTGCTCGCTGCCCAGCGCTCCGCCGAGGAGATCGTGGCTTCGGCCCGCGAGGAGTCCACATCGCTTCTGCGCGACGCGGAGATGAAGGCGAAGGAGGTCATCCACGACGCGCTCACCCAGAAGCAGAAGATGACGGGCGAGCTCGTACGGGTGAAGCAGGCCGAGGAGGACTTCCGCGGGAGGTTCAAGCAGCTCCTCGAGCAGCACCTTGCCTCCGTACGCGAGGTCACGCTTCCCGAGGACGTCAACCTGCTCGTCGGCAACACCGACGAGGGGATCGTTGCCGATGTCGAGGTAGCCGCTGAGTCGGCTCTGGCAGCGCTGGAGCAGGTCGGGGCCGATGCCGAGGCGGCCACTGCCGCACCGCCATCGGACTTCCTCATCCCTGCCGGGGGTCAGCAACCCGGAGAGTTCGTTGCCGAGGAGACCCCTCCTGCGTTCGGAGCAGACACCGCGGAACCGGCTGAAGACCAGTGGGCGACGCAGGCGATGCCTCCCGTCGCAGACGAGGAGCAACTCGACGAGGAGCCACCGGTGGCCGGATTCGTGACCAGCGTGACTCTCGGTGAGACCGAATCCCCCGAACTTCCGGTCGACGTCGATCTGGAGGAGCCCCGGGAGTTCTCGGTGGGGTCGTACGGGGCGCTCGGAGAGCGCGAGGACGACATCGACATCGAGGAGATCGACTAGGCGACCTGCCATGGCCGGCGGACGCATCAGCGTACACGTCACCCCCAGGTCAGCTCGCGATGAGGTCGCGGGGTGGCGTGGGGGTGAACTCTCGGTACGCGTGACCTCACCACCGGAAGGCGGCAAGGCGAATGCGGCGGTGTGCCGCGCGGTGGCAGCGGCACTCGGAGTGCCCAAGTCCTCGGTGAGTGTTGCGCGCGGTCACGCGTCGCGACATAAGCTCTTGGAAGTCGACAGCCTCGATGACGAGGCGATCCGCAAGATCCTCGGCGAACCCGCCGAGCCGCTCTTCTGACATCGCGACGGGACAGCGCCTTCGTTTCGTTGACCCTGCGCACGAGCGTGCGCTACCATCGCACACACGCGGCACCCCGGTGCCGCGAACCAGTACGACCAGCGGCTACGACGGGGACGAGTAGGCGAGCGCACCTGCCATCGAGCGAGCGGGGACAGTGGAAGCCCGCAGGCAGGATCTCGGGCGAAGATCACCCCATCAGCCTCGGATCGAACGTGGACCGGCTCCGGGCGGACCATCAGTAGACCCCGACGGATGCCTCCGTTACCGGGCGACCGAGTGGCGAGTGGGGCCTGCGGTCAGGCCCCGTGCAAGCTGGGTGGTACCGCGGAGCGGCGAGTCGCGCTTCGTCCCGGCGAGGGACGGGCGCGTTTTTTCGTGCCCTCGACACGACGAGAGGACCTGACGTGGACTACAAGAGCACGATGAATCTGCCGCAGACGGAGTTTCCCATGCGCGCGAGTCTCGCGACGCGGGAGCCCGAGTGGCTGAAGTACTGGGAAGAGATCGACGTCTACGGCAAGACGCTCGAAGCGACCAAGGACGGCCCGCCGTTCATCCTCCATGACGGCCCTCCGTACGCCAACGGCCACATCCACATGGGCACCGCGTTCAACAAGGTCTTCAAGGACCTCATCGTCAAGTACAAGACGATGCGCGGCTATTACTCGCCGTACGTGCCCGGGTGGGACTGCCACGGTCAGCCCATCGAACACCAGGTGGAGAAGAACCTCGGACCCGAGCGCATGGCCGAGATCTCCCGGGTCGATCTGCGAGCGCTGTGCCGCGACTACGCGATGCGCTTCGTGGGCGTGCAGTCCGCCGAGTTCCAGCGGCTCGGCGTCAGGGGCGACTTCGGGCGGCCGTATCTGACGCTTCGCCCGGAGTACGAGGCGGGCAACGTCCAGATCTTCGCCGAACTCTACCGTCGAGGGATGATCTATAAGGGATCGAAGCCCATCCACTGGTGCACGCGGTGCAAGACCGCGCTCGCCGAGGCCGAGATCGAGTACGGCGACGAGACCTCCGACTCGATCTACGTCGGTTTCGAGCTGATCGACCCGCCGCAGGTCTTCGCGGCCTCCGGGCTGCCCGTCTCGATACTGATCTGGACGACCACGCCCTGGACGCTGCCCGCCAACGTGGCGGTTACCCTTGCCGATGACGCATCCTACGTCGGCGTCGTCGCTGGTGGGAAGGTGCTTGTGTTCGCCGAGGAGCTCGTAAGCCAGGTGGCCGAGGTGGCCGGGTGGGAGCGAATCGAACTCGTCCGCGGCGACAACGGTGAACCCGTGCGTATGCGTGGCGCCGAGCTCTCGGGCCTGCGCTACCGCCACCCGGTCCACGCCGACATGGAGGGTGTGATCATCACCGGCCCTCACGTTGAGCTCTCCACGGGTACCGGTGCCGTCCACACGGCGCCGGGCCATGGCGAGGAGGACTGGCTTGTCGGACGGCAGTTCGGCCTGCCCTCGCTGATGCCCGTCGACGACAACGGTGTGTTCGACGCCGGCGGAGGGCGGTTCGCGGGCATGCACGTCTACAAGGCCAACCCCGCCATCATCGATTACCTGCGGGAGGAGGGCTCGCTTCTCCATGCGGGCAAGACGTCGCACTCCTACCCTCACTGCTGGCGCTGCAAGCAGAAGGTGATCTTCCGCGCGACCGAGCAGTGGTTCGTCTCGATGGACCATGTCGATGAGGGTCGTCCGCTGCGCGAAGGCGCGCTCGAGGCGATCGGGACGGTCGAGTGGATCCCCGGCTGGTCGGTCAATCGCATTCGCTCGATGGTCGCCGACCGTCCCGACTGGTGCATCTCGCGGCAGCGTGCATGGGGCGTGCCCATCCCGGTGTTCACCTGTGCCGCGTGCGGCGACACGGTGGCCACCGAGGAGACGTTCGAGGCCGTCATCAGGCTCTTCGAGACCGAGGGTGCTGACGCGTGGTTCACGAAGGACCCCTCGGAGTACCTGCCCGCCGGTGTGACGTGCTCCCGCTGCGGTGGGACGACGCTCACGCCGGAGGACGACATCGTCGACGTGTGGTGGGAGAGCGGCGTCAGTCACACGAGCGTGCTCGACAACTACGAGGAGCTCCATCGGCCGGCCGAGCTCTACCTCGAGGGAAGCGACCAGCACAGAGGCTGGTTCCAGTCTGCGCTGCTGACGTCGGTAGGCGCCTACGACGCAGCGCCCTACGAGCGCGTACTCACCCACGGCTTTATCGTCGACGGCGACGGCCGCAAGATGAGCAAGTCGCTCGGCAACGTCATCAGCCCGCTCGACATCATCGAGCGCTCCGGCGCCGACATCATCCGCCTATGGGCCGCCGCGGCCGACTACAGTCAGGACGTGTCGATCTCCGACGAGATCCTCGACCGGACGAGCGAGGCGTACCGCAGGATGCGTAACACCTTCCGCTTCCTGCTCTCGAACCTCTACGACTACGAGCCGTCGATGGCCGTCGAGTGGGAGCAGATGCCCGAGATCGACCGCTACGCGATGGTCACGCTGGCAGACCTTGTCGAGCGTGTCACCCGCGCCTATGACGAGTGGAAGTTCCACCAGGTCTACCGTGCGGTGTTCGACTACTGCGTGGTGGACCTCTCCTCGTTCTATCTCGACGTTCTCAAGGACCGCCTGTACTCGGATGCAGCGGACTCACTGTCGCGTCGAAGCGCTCAGACGGTGCTCTCGCACATCCTCGGAGCGCTCGTCAGGCTCGTCGCTCCGGTGCTCACTTTCACCTCCGAGGAGGTCTGGCACTTCATGCCCGAGAAGATGCGCGAGGACCTTCCAAGCGTTCAGCTCGCGGGGTGGCCGGCGGTCGAGGTCCCCTCTGCCGAGGAAGCCGCGCGCCTGCGGGACTCCTACCGCGTGGTACTCGAGGTACGCGATGTCGTCACCAAGGCGCTCGAAGACGCGCGCAACGCCAAAGTGCTTAACAAGAGTCAGGAGGCGGCAGTCGCTATCGCGGCCCCCGCGGACATACTCGCAGCGATCGAGGAGCGCGGCCTGGAATCGGTGGCCGAGATGCTCATCGTGTCCGCTGTCGAGCTTACCGAGGGCGATGAAGTCGCAGTCACGGTGGCGCCCGCGTCCGGTCAGAAGTGCCCCCGGTGCTGGAACTACCGGCAGACCGGGGTCGATCCCGCCCACCCGGATCTCTGCGTGCGGTGCGCGGAGGTGCTCTCTGCCGGCTGATTCGCACAGCGTGATGCGCGCAGGGGCTCCGGCCGCAGCGATGCGGACGGAGCCCCCGGTGGTATAATCTGAGGTAGACGAATGAGCGCCTGGCTTTCCGGGCGCTTTACGATACCCGCAACCGCGAGGTGAGACGACCATGGATGCCACCACCAACAACATGCTGCGTACCTTCCTCGAGTCGGAGCACAAGCGGCTCGTGACCGAGATCGAGGAGATGGAGATCGAGGGTCACGAGGCCTTGTCGGAGGCGAGTGGCGAGAACAACTACCGCGATCACATGGCCGATCAGGGCTCGGCGACGTTCAGCCGTGAACTCGACATGACGCTCGACGAGAATGTCCGGGAGGCGCTCTCGGGGGTCGAGAACGCGCTGAAGCGTATGGACGAGGGCGTCTACGAGGCGTGCGAACGGTGCGGGGCCCCCATCGGTGAGGAGCGCCTCAAGGCGATGCCCACTGCGACGATGTGTATCACGTGCAAGGCAGCCGAGGAATCGCGGTAGAGACGCGCCGGCCGGGGGCTCTGTTCCTCGGTACGCTGGCCGTCGTCGTCCTTGTCGATCAATGGGTCAAGACCGTGGTCCGTTGTGCGCTGCATCCCACCGAGTCCATCCCGGTCATCGAAGGATTCTTCCACATCACGCACGTTCGCAACGCGGGAGCTGCATTCGGTCTCATGCCAGGTCAGCGCTCGCTGTTCATCCTCACGTCACTGCTCGTACTTGTGGCGATCGCGCTGTACTGGTGGCGCGCGAGGCCCCGGAGCTTGGTGCTGGCACTCTCGCTGGGGCTGGTCTCGGGCGGAGCCATAGGAAACCTGATCGACCGTGTCGTCGCAGGCCGGGTCACCGACTTCTTCGATTTCAGGGTCTTTCCGGTGTTCAACGTGGCCGACATGGGGATCGTGGTGGGCGCCGTGGGCCTGTTCGCCTGGGCGTTGTTCGCTCCGATCGAGCCACACCAGCAGGTAGAGAAGGAGCCGGAGGGTGGCGAGAGAGACCCGAACCTGGCCTCCCTGCAGATGGAGACCCCTGTACGTGACCCGGGCGCGGACGGGGATGCCCGGTGAGCGGTTCGAGGCGCTTCGAGTTCGCCGTTCGTGGAGAAGACGCAGGCCAACGTCTCGACACGCTCGTAGGCCAGTCCGACGAGGTCGTTTCCCGAACCGCGGCGGCCCGCCTGATCGATGCGGGCATGGTCAGAGTGAACGGGGAGCCCGTCTCCAAGAAGCACGTCGTGCGCGCTGGCGAGCAGGTGTCGGTGGAGATCCCGCCCCCCGAGGGCTACGACCTGGAGCCCGAGGACATCCCCCTCGACATCCGGTTCGAGGACGACGACATGATCGTGCTCTCCAAGCAGGCCGGCCTCGTCGTCCATCCCGCGCAGGGCAACTGGACGGGCACCCTTGTGCACGCGCTGCTCTCGCACGCCCGCGAACTCGGTAGCCTGCAGGGCGAGGACCGTCCGGGCATCGTACACCGGCTGGACAAGGACACGACCGGGCTGATGATGGTCGCGAAGAACGACCGTTCGCAGGCCGCTCTCTCCGAGGCGATCAAGATCCGCGCGATCGACCGGCGCTACCTCGCGCTCGTGCACGGCTACATCGCTCCCGATACCGGGCTCATCGACGCCCCGCTGGGCCGCGACCCGCGCGATCGCAAGAAGATGGGGGTGGTGGAATCCGCCTCGGCACGCCAGTCTGTCACGACCTTCCGGGTACTGGAGCGCTTCATGGCCGGCACGCATGACGACGGCTACACGCTGGTGGAGTGCAAGCTCTACACCGGTCGTACGCATCAGATCCGGGTTCACATGGCCTACATCGACCATGCGGTGGTCGGCGACCAGACGTACGGTCAGCGCAAACCGAAGGCGGACCGCGGCCTGACCCGTCAGTTCCTCCACGCTTACCGGCTCGAACTCGACCATCCGATCACGGGCGAGCGCCTCGCGTTCGTCGATTCGCTCCCGGACGATCTGGCCCGTGTGCTGCGGGAGATCGAGCCCGATTCGATGAATCGCACCGAGGCAGGGGAGGAGGTCGCGGCCGCTCTCGAGCAGGCGCGTTCGTGATTCCCCGGAAAGCCGACGTGCAGGGGTTGGAATACCCGCGCACTACTGCTATCTTCGGTTAGACCTTTAAGACCGGTCCCGTGAGGCCGGCAAGGGAACAGAGCGACGATCCGGCCCGCGAAGAGTGGTGCCGACGCTGCATGTGCCTTCTTGCCGCCTGGTGAGGAGGCGTTTTCGTCTCCCGGACCGGTAAGACGCGGGTATCCGCGTGCGGAAGGAGGCGCATCGAAGTCGTGGAGTATCGAACCAAGGCCGTTGTGATGGACGCCGAGGCGGTGGACCGGGCGCTGACGAGGATCGCTCACGAGATCCTCGAGGCGAACAAGGGGTGTGCCGAGGTCGCGCTCGTGGGCATCCTCACCCGCGGTGCGGAGCTCGCGGACCGGCTCGCCGAGCGAATCGAGCGCATCGAGGGAGTCCGGGTGCCCGTTGGCAAGGTGGACATCTCGTTCTACCGGGACGACGTGGCCACGAGGCTCTCGCCCGAGGTGCACCGCACCGACATCCCCTTCGACGTCGAGGGACGCCACATCGTGCTCGCCGACGACGTGCTCTACACGGGGCGCACGATCCGTGCCGCGATGGATGCCATCATGGATTACGGTCGGCCCCACTCGATCCAGCTGGCCGTGCTCGTCGATCGCGGGCATCGTGAGCTGCCGATCCGCGCAGACTACGTCGGGAAGAACGTCCCGACCTCGCGCAGGGAGCGGGTCAAGGCGCGGTTTGCCGGTGTCGACGGAGCGGACTCGGTTGAGATCCTCGAGGAGGCGGGTGCGCGATGAGCCCGCTTGCCTGTCAGCACATCATGACGATGGACGACCTGACGGCTGAGGACATCACGACGATCCTCGACACGGCCGAGTCGTTCAAGGAGGTCAACGAGCGGCGGATCAAGAAGCTCCCGACGCTGCGAGGCCGCACGATCATCAACCTGTTCCTCGAGCCCTCGACTCGTACGCGCATGTCCTTCGAGATCGCCGCCAAGCGCCTGTCTGCTGACGGCGTCAACATGACCGCCTCGGCATCTGCAACGGTCAAGGGCGAGAGTTTGCGTGACACCGCAAAGACGCTCTCGGCGATGGCCTGCGACCTGGTTGTGGTACGCCACAAGTACGCCGGGGCGCCCCAGGTGCTCGCCGAGTGCATGGACGCGCACGTGATCAACGGTGGCGACGGGATGAACCAGCACCCCACCCAGGCGCTGCTCGACCTGTTCACCATGCGGCAGCACACGGGTAGGCTCGAGGGGCTCACCGTCGGCATCGTCGGCGACATCTGCCACAGCCGCGTGGCCGGCTCTCTGGTCCCTGCACTGAACAAGATGGGCGCCACGCCGATCATCATCGCTCCACCGACGCTTCTACCGGCGCGCCCCGACGTGCTCGGCGCCCGGGTTGCCACTTCTCTGGACGCCGTCCTTCCCGAGCTCGATATCGTATACATGCTGCGCATCCAGATGGAGCGTGCCGCGGGCATGCCCTTCCCGTCCGTGCGGGAGTACGCTCGCTTCTACGGCATGAACGAGACGAGGCTCGCTGCCGCCAACCCCGACATGCTGGTGATGCACCCCGGACCGATGAACCGCGGGGTCGAGGTGTCCTCGGCAGTGGCGGATTCGCCGAGGGCGATCGTTCTGGACCAGGTCAATGCGGGCGTTGCCGTCCGGATGGCCGTGATGTACCTGCTGCTGGGAGGTGAGAGCGGTGGCGCTGCTGCTTAAGAACGGACGGCTGGTCGACCCGGAGGTCGGACTCGACGTGGTCGCCGACATGATCGTGCGCGACGGCCGGATAGTCGAGATCGGCGAGGACCTGACCATCCCGAAAGGCCAGACCATCGAGTGCGCCGAGAAGATCGTCGTGCCGGGACTGGTGGACCTGCACACGCACCTGCGCGAACCGGGCAGGGAGGACAAGGAGACGGTGGCCTCGGGTACACGAGCCGCTGCTCATGGAGGCTTCACGGCGGTCTGCGCGATGCCCAACACCAGCCCGATCTGCGACACGGGTTCGAAGGTCCGTTTCCTCATCGAGCGTGCGGCGGAGACCGGCGTGGTGCGCGTGTATCCGGTCGGCTCGCTGACCGCGAAGCAGGAGGGCGAGGCCATCGCCGAGATCGGCGACATGGTCGCAGAGGGAGCAGTGGCCTTCTCGGATGACGGTCGGGGTGTCCAGGACGCCGGCATGATGCGCCGGGTGATGGACTACGCCAAGGCGTTCGATACCGTGGTGGTGAGTCACTGCGAGGACGAATCGCTCGCCGCGGGCGGAGTCGTTAACGAGGGCGTCGTCTCCACGCGGCTCGGCCTTGCGGGCTGGCCTGCTGCTGCCGAGGAGATCGCGGTGGCCCGCGACATCCGCCTTGCAGAGCTCACCGGCTGCCGTCTGCACCTCGCACACCTCTCGACAGCGGGATCGGTCGAACTCGTACGTGAGGCGAAGGCCGCCGGCCTGGCCGTCACCGCCGAGGTCACGCCGCACCACCTCTTCCTCGACGAGGACGCGATCGGGCGTTCCTACGACACGAATCTCAAGATGAACCCGCCACTGCGCACCGCCGAGGACCGTGAGGCTCTGGTGGAGGCGTTGCTCGACGGCACCATCGATTGCATCGCAACCGATCACGCGCCCCACGCGCGTCACGAGAAGGAACTCGAGTTCGAACTCGCACCGTTCGGGACTACCGGGCTTGAGACCGCACTCTCGCTCGTTATCACCCACCTGGTGCAGCCCGGTCGTATGGCCTGGTCAGATGTGGTGCGCGCACTGGCTCATGCGCCCCGGGCGGCGTTCGGTCTACCGGCGGTCCGCCTGGAAGCAGGCTCGGTCGCCGACCTCACAATCATTGACCCTGAGGCTAAGGTTGAGGTTACCCGCGAGTGGTTCGCATCGAAGTCCGGCAACTCGGCGTTCCTCGGCGCTACACTCCTGGGTAGGGCCACCGACGTACTGGTCGAGGGCCGGTTCGCCCTGAAGAACGGAAAGGCGGTCGACTGAGTGGCCGACACTCCTGCCCTGCTCGCGCTCGAAGACGGCACCGTGTTCACCGGGCGTTCGTGTGGTGCGCCCGGCGAGCGTGCGGGGGAGATCGTCTTCAACACGTCGATGTCGGGCTATCAGGAGGTCATCACCGATCCGTCCTATGCGGGACAGATCGTCACGATGACGATGCCGCACATCGGGAACTACGGAACCAACGGCGCCGACATGGAGTCCCGGGGTGTCTTTGCCGCGGGGTTCGTCGTCCGGGAGCTCTCCGATCTCGCCTCGAACTGGCGGTCCGAGGAGACGATGGGAGCATTCCTCGTTCGCCACCGGGTCGTCGCCATCGAGGGCATCGACACCCGCAAGCTCACGCGTCACATCCGCGAGGCTGGTGCAATGAGGGCGGTGCTCTCCACGGTCGACCTCGACCCCGCCTCGCTCGTCGCCAAGGCGGCTGCATCCCCGGGGCTCATCGGCCGCGATCTTGTGGCCGAGGTTGCGGTCCGGGAACCCTACCAGTGGGGCACCGATGGGCCCAACGGCCTGCCCGTGGACACGGGGGTGCTGCCGACCTCACCTAGCTACCGGGTGGTAGCCGTGGACTCCGGTATCAAGTACAACATCCTGCGGCGACTGGCGGAGGCCGGCTGCGACGTGCTGATCGTTCCCCCGACCACCAGCGCCGCCGACATTCTCGCGCACTCACCCAACGGTGTCTTCCTCGCGAACGGGCCGGGCGATCCCTCGGCGGTCGAGTATCTGTACTCGACGCTGACGGAGCTGATCGGTGCGGTTCCCGTCTTCGGCATCTGCCTCGGACATCAGATGCTCTCGCTGGCGGTGGGGTGTTCGACCTACAAGCTCAAGTACGGACACCGCGGTGGCAACCAGCCGGTGAAGAACCTGCTCTCCGGGCGTGTCGAGGTGACCAGCCAGAATCACGGTTTCTGCGTCGACTTCGGATCGATCGGCCCGCTGTTGGGCGAGGAGTCGGGCGGTCTGGGGTTCGACCCGGCAGACATCGGGGAGTGGGTACATGCGGGCGTGCCGCCGGTAGTGCGGTCCGAGCGGTTCGGCCGGGTCCAGCTGACCCACGTCAACCTCAACGACATGACGACCGAGGGCATCCGTCTCCTTGACGCTCCCGCGTTCTCGGTCCAGTACCATCCTGAAGCAGCGCCCGGGCCTCACGACTCGCGCTACCTTTTCGGTGCCTTTGCGGCGATGATGGACGGGCGGGTCGACTACCTCGCCGCACTCGAGTAGGGGAGGATCCATGGTACGAAGCGTGCTCATCCCGGCTGACCTCACACCCCAGTTCGATCTCATCGTTCGCTTCGCGGTCGGGTTGCCCGTACTCGGCGTGAGGCGGATCGTGCTCGGACATGTGGTCGACGCGTCGGGCATGGAAGGCCCGGTCATCGCCGCCGAGGTGGACCGGGCGCGCGAAGCCGTGCGGGCCGCGGCAGCACCGTTGATGGCCGCGGGTATCGACGTCGAGATCCGTGTTGCGACCGGGAGCGACCCGACCGAGGCGCTCCTCGGACTTGCGGTCGATACGAACGTAGATGCTATCGTCTGCGGCTCCCAGGGCAAGAGTACGGCCGAGCGCCTGATCGCTGGCTCGGTGTCCGAGGAGGTCATCGTCAGTGCCGAGGTGCCCTCGATGATGGTGCGCTACAGCCTGCTCGACAACGTGAGCGATCCAGCCGATCTGGTCCGCTCGTTCGGGCGGACCCTGGTGCTGACAACCGACTTCTCCGCTGCCTCGACCCGCGCGCTCATGGCGGTGCTCGACCTTCCCGCCGGCAGCGTGCGGGAGCTCTACCTCCTTCATGCCGTCGATCCCTCTCTTTCGGGCGAGAAGCTCGCGAAGGCGGAGCAGGGTGCCGAGTTCCAGCTTCGCAACATGGCCGACATGGCGGCGCAGAAGGGAATCTCGGCCCATCCCGTGGTGCGCAAGGGAGATCCCGGCCGCATAGCGCTGCGCGAGATCGACGAGCGCCGCGCAACCGGCATCGTCGCCGGAACACGCGGCAAGGGTGCTCTGAGCGAGGCGTTCCTCGGCAGTGTCTCGCTCACTCTGGTCCGCCAGGCGTCCTGCCCCGTTCTTATCGTCCACTGACGCACCGAGAAGGAGCATGCGTGCCCCGTCGCGACGACATCCATAAGATCCTGGTCATCGGATCCGGTCCGATCATCATCGGCCAGGCCTGCGAGTTCGACTACTCCGGGGCGCAGGCGTGCAAAGTGCTGCGCGAGGACGGTTACGAAGTCGTGCTGGTGAACTCGAACCCTGCGACTATCATGACCGACCCCGAGCTTGCCCATCGCACCTACGTCGAACCGGTGACGCCCGAGTTCGTACGCAAGGTGATCGAACGCGAGCGCCCGGATGCACTCCTGCCCACTCTCGGCGGGCAGACTGGTCTGAACTGCGCTGTGGCGCTGGCCGAGTCCGGCGTGCTTGAGGAGTACGGTGTCGAGATGATCGGCGCGAAGCTCGAGGTCATCAAGAAGGGGGAGGACCGCAAGCTCTTCGCCGAAGCGATGGAGCGCATCGGCCTCGACGTTCCCAGGAGCGGGTACGCATACTCGATACGCGATGCAGAGGACCTCATCGCGGAGCTGGGGTTCCCGGCCGTTGTTCGCCCGAGTTTCACGCTCGGCGGCGCGGGCGGAGGCATCGCCTACAACTTCGAGGAGTTGCGCGACATCGTCGCGCACGGGCTTGCGCTCTCGCCCATCGCGGAGGTCCTCATCGAGGAAAGCGTGATCGGCTGGAAAGAGTTCGAGATGGAGGTCATGCGGGACCGCAACGACAACGCGGTCATCGTGTGCTCGATCGAGAACTTCGACGCGATGGGGGTGCACACCGGCGACTCGATCACTGTGGCTCCCGCCCAGACGCTCACCGATCGCGAGTATCAGGTCATGCGTGACGCCTCTCTTGCCATCATGCGCGAGATCGGCGTGGAGACCGGCGGCAGCAACGTGCAGTTCGCCGTAGATCCTGCCACCGGGCGGCTCGTTGTCATCGAGATGAACCCGCGCGTGTCGCGATCCTCGGCACTTGCTTCCAAGGCCACGGGTTTCCCGATCGCGAAGTTCGCCGCCAAGCTCGCCGTGGGCTACACGCTCGACGAGATCCCCAACGACATCACGAAGATGACGCCCGCGTGCTTCGAGCCGAGCATCGACTATACGGTGGTCAAGGTGCCGCGGTGGGCGTTCGAGAAGTTCCCCGGTACCGACACTACGCTGACCACCAGGATGAAGTCGGTGGGCGAGGCGATGGCGATGGGCCGCACGTTCGCCGAGGCGTTCGGCAAGGCTATGCGTTCGCTCGAGAACGGGCGTGCGGGGCTGGGATGCGACGGTAAGGACTCCTTTGACGAGAACAAGTTCGATGCGATGCTGGCCACGCCCACCGAGCGCAGGCCGTACTATATCGCCGAGGCATTCCGGCGCGGCCGCAGCGTGGATGAGGTACACGAACTTACCCGCGTCGATCCCTGGTTCCTCGCGCAGATCGATCGGATGATCGCCGTGGAGACGCAGGTCCGCGGGTGTACCGGCCTGCACGCGATCGACGCGACCCTCATGCGTCGTGCAAAGCAGCACGGGCTTGCAGACGCGCAGATCGCACACGCTTTGGGTGTGACTGAGGCCGAGGTCCGGGCCCGAAGACTCGACCTCGGGGTGAAGGCTACGTTCAAGTCGGTCGACACCTGTGCAGCGGAGTTCGCCGCCGGAACCCCGTACTACTACAAGACGTACGAGGATGAGGACGAGGTCGCACCGTCAGACCGCCGTAAGGCGATGATCCTCGGCGCCGGCCCGAACCGCATCGGCCAGGGCATCGAGTTCGACTACTGTTGCGTGCACGCCGCCTACGCTCTCTCAGATCTCGGGTTCGAGACGATCATGGTGAACTGCAACCCCGAGACCGTCTCGACCGACTACGACACGTCCGACCGTCTCTACTTCGAGCCGCTGACCTTCGAGGACGTGATGGACGTCATCGAGGCAGAGCGCCCGGAAGGCGTCGTGGTCACCTTCGGAGGCCAGACGCCGCTCAAGCTCGCGCACGCGCTCGAGGATGCCGGCGTTCCGATCATGGGGACCGCTCCCGAGGCCATAGACCTTGCCGAGGACCGCAGCCGCTTCTCCGAGGTGTTGGACCATCTCGGGATCGCATATCCTGCCGCCGGAAACGCGTATACGCACGAGGACGCCGTCGAGGTCGCGCGGCGCATCGGCTTTCCGCTGCTGGTACGGCCGAGCTATGTGCTCGGTGGCCGCGGGATGGTAATCGCATACAACGAGGAGTACCTGGGCCGCTACATGACGGAGGCCGCGAGCGTCTCACCGGATCACCCGGTTCTGCTCGACCGCTTCCTCGAGGGTGCGATCGAGGTGGACGTCGACGCGGTGTGCGATGGCCAGACCGTCTACGTCGCCGGGGTGATGGAGCACATCGAGGAGGCGGGGATCCACTCGGGTGATTCGGCATGCTGTATCCCGCCCTTCTCGCTCGGCGAGGAGACGGTCGAGACGATAGTCGAGCACGCCCGGTCGCTCGCGCTCGAACTCGGCGTGCACGGACTGATCAACATCCAGTTCGCGGTCAAGGACCAGAAGGTCTACGTGCTCGAGGTCAATCCGCGCGCGAGCCGCACTGTTCCCTTCGTGAGCAAGGCCACGGGGGTGCCGCTGGCAAAGGTCGCTGCGCGCGTGATGGCTGGCGAGAAGCTCGCTCAGATGGACCTGCCTCCCGAGCGCCGGGAGAGCGGGCGCTTCTGCGTGAAGGAGGCGGTCATGCCGTTCGGCCGCTTCCCGGGAGCCGACTCGGTTCTG
>JAHYJI010000019.1 GCA_019429145.1 Coriobacteriia bacterium
CGAGGGGTCGGTCCCGCCGCGGCTCCTTGTGGCCTTCAGGTGGGGCCGACCGTGCCTGAGGTAGTCGTCGAGCACCGCCTCTGCGACCCCTGCCACCGGTACGACCCGGTCTTTGTCGCCCTTGCCCCGCACGCGCAGCATTCCCTCGCTCAGGTCGAGGTCGAGCAGATCGAGACCGGTGAGCTCGCTCACTCTCAGCCCACAGCCGTAGAGAGTCTCAAGAATGGCACGGTCCCGCATGCCGGCAGGATCCTCGGCAAACGGCTGGGAGAGCAGCCGCTCGATGTCCTCGATGCTGACCACGTCGGGCAGGCGCGATGGCTTCTTGGGCAGCGGCACCCTGCCCGCAGGATGATCCTCGGCCAGACCTTCACGAACGAGGAACTTGTGGAAGCTCTTCACGGCGGCAAGCGATCGCTCGACGCTCGCAGGCGCAAGCCCCCTCTGCTGCAGTGCGAACACGAATGCTCCGACGTCCTCACGGGTCGCAAGCGCCGGATCGCCGACCCCTCGCGACCGGAGGAGCGACTCGTACGCGCGCAGATCGCGGCGGTACGCGGCCAGCGTGTTGCGAGAGGCGCCTCGCTCCACCGTCAGGTGAGAGATGAACTCCTCGGCCGAGGAGTGTAGAGGTGCGGCATCCATGGGCCGATGATACACCGCGGAAACGGCGACGGCCGCCATGCGGCGGCCGTCGGAGTACCCGGGCGACTACTCTTGTGTCAGGACACCGCGGGAGAGCCGATCAGCTCCTCGAGCGGCGTGTACGCCATGCCGTGGGCCTCGGCCACCGGACGGTAGGTGATCTTCCCGTCGAGAACGTTCACACCCTTGGCGAGCGGCGCGTCGTCGAGCACCGCCTGCTTCCAGCCCTTGTCCGCGATCGCGAGGCCGTAGCGCAGTGTGGCGTTGACGAGCGCGAGCGTGGAGGTGTGCGGAACCGCGCCGGGCATGTTCGCAACACCGTAGTGCAGTATGTCGTCCACGAAGAAGACCGGGTCGTGGTGCGTCGTGGGATGCGTGGTCTCGATGCAACCTCCCTGGTCCACGGAGACATCCACCAGCACCGCTCCCTTCTTCATGAGCGGGAGCATGTCCCTCGTCACGAGGAACGGCGTCTTGGCGCCCGGCAGCAGCACGGCACCGATGACCAGGTCGGCCTCGGCGATCATGCTCTCGATGTTGTGGCGGTTGGAGTACAGCGTCCTGATGCTGTTGCCCCATACGTCCTCGATGTAGCGCAGCCGGTCGAGGTTCACGTCCATGACCGTGACGTGGGCTCCCATCCCCTTCGCGACGTAGGCCGCGTTGAAGCCGACGACTCCTGCACCGAGTACGACGACGTTGGCCGGGAGCACACCGGCTACTCCGCCCATGAGGACCCCCCGACCGCCGTTTGGCCGTTGCAGATAGGCCGCACCGACCTGAGCTGCCATCCTGCCGGCGACCTCTGACATCGGCGCGAGCAGTGGCAGGAGGCCGTCATCGAGTTCGACCGTCTCATACGCAATGCAGACAGCGCCCGACTCGATGAGTCCTTCGGTCTGCGCAAGATCCGGGGCGAGGTGCAGGTAGGTGTAGAGGATCTGGCCTGGCTTGAGCATCGCTATCTCGGAGGGCTGGGGCTCTTTGACCTTGATGATCATGTCGGAGCGCGCGAAGACCTCTGCGGCGGTCTCAGCAAGCTGGGCACCCGCTGCCAGGTAATCGTCGTCGAACATCGATGAGCCCTCGCCGGCACCCTGTTGGACGACGACCGTATGGCCCCGCGAGACGAACTCGGAGGCTCCACCCGGGGTCATTCCTACACGAAACTCGCTGTCCTTGATCTCCGTTGGCACGCCGATGATCACTGTTGTCTCCTCGTTGTCGGTGAAGCAGACGGCCGCGGTCGGCGGGGACACTCCGCCTCGCGAATGCCGAATGAGTGTACCCCAGCAATGGGCTGCCGCGTTGACCGATTCGCCGCGCGGCTACTCGGCAGGCCCGAGTCCACGCTCTCCTCCGGCGACCCTCGCACACGCCTCCCCCGCGGCGAACGCCGCGGCGAAGAACGCGGGGTCATCCCCGGGACCACGGCCCATGGTCGACACCCGGACGCCTCGCATGTCGGGCGCGGGCGCGAATCCCGAGCCGCACTCGATGCGACGATGGCGTCGGAGCACTCCGGATGTATCGAGCACGTCCGCGACCTCCATCGCCTGAGCGGCTGGCAGCAGCGGGACGGGGATCAGCGCCGTAGCAAGCGCGATGCGCGAGAGCGCGGTAAGCGTGTGGTGGCTCACGACCCGGTGCCGAGGGCGCTCGTCCGAGAACGAGACGCGCAGCGTCGCCACGGGCGTTCCCCGTAGCGCTCCCACGGCGTTGACAGCCTCGCCCTGGGCGACGCCGCCGTGCCCGAACGGGGTCGCAGTTCCTACGACTCCCGGCCCGATCGCCACGATGGCGACGTCAGCATTGGCGACGTGTCTGGCGGCCAGAAGCCCGGAGTGCACGTTGACCGCCTCGTACTGGCCTCCGAACGCCTGCCCGCACGTGATCGTGGCATCGATGAGACCGGCCTCCACCGAAGCGCGGATGACCTCGGACAGTGCGAGCGGAAGTGCGGCGAAGTCGGTCATGACGTAGGCGACCCTGAGCGCAGGGTCGGCCTGTTTGACCGCTGCGGCAACGAGCGGGACCTGGCTGTGCAGCCCGCAGCAGGCCACCGGCATCCCGCTGAGATCGTCCGCGGAGCGCATCGTCTCGTGATGGACACTCGACTGCTCCTCGACCGAGCAGACGTCGATCTGCAGGGGTGCGTAGCGCATCTTCATGATGTGACCACCGGATGGTTCGTCGAGCGCGACTCCCTCGCCCTCCCCCACCCTTGCGACGACGAAGTGCAACCCGCCGGTGCCAAGCCCGAGTTCGACAGCGGTGGTGTTGACCAGCACCCGGTCGCCCGCATGACACGCCCCGGACAACTGCGGATAGGCAACCGCAGGGCCTGCTGAGCCGTCGTCGAGGAGGACTTCGAGCCGCTGAACACCGCCGGTAGCCGGCAGGAAACCGCTCACGGTCCCCCAGACGAGCCTCACCTCCGCGACCCGGCGAATCGCACGATCGAAGCGCTTACGAGACGAGTCAGCGCTTCCAGCTCCGCAACGCTCAGGGTCTCCTCAGTGGAGTGTACCGAGCGCATGCCGCACGAAAGCACCACGGTGGGCGTGCCCCGCTCGGCGAAGATGCTTCCGTCGCTGCCGCCGCCGGTCGCAAAGAGGCGTGGTGTCACCCCGGCATCGGCACACGCGTCACGCATGACTGCGATGGCAGCCGAGTCTTCGGGCGTGTGGAACGCTTCGTACTCCTTGGTCCAGACGACCTCCACCTCGCCGTCGAGAGAGGCCGCCGCCTCCTTCATCGCCGCGTCCATCGCTGCGCGCACCTCGTCTATCCGGTGCGCGTCGAGCGAGCGGCACTCACCGGCCAGGGTTACGCGCGCAGGGACAACGTTGGTGGCGGTGCCGCCCTCGATCGTCCCGACGTTGGCGGTGGTGTGCGCATCGAGTCGGCCGAGCTGCATCGCATCGATAGCCCGGGCTGCCATCAACAACGCGGAGCGACCCCGTTCGGGAGCAACGCCCGCGTGCGAAGCGGCGCCCGTGAACGCTGCAGTGAACGTGTAGTGGGTCGGCGCCCCGACCACGATCCCGCCGGGATCGCCATCGGCGTCGAGCACGAGACAGAGGTCGGCCGCGGCATCTGCGGGATCGAGAGCTTTCGCTCCCCTGAGTCCGCACTCCTCGGCAACGGTCAGGATCACGCGGATGTCACCGCGGACGCTGCCCGCCTCTATCGTCCGGCGGACTCCCTCGAAGATCGCGGCGATGCCGGCCTTGTCATCGGCCCCGAGGACCGTGTTTCCGGCCGACGAGATGACCCCGTCGGTCACGACCGGCTCGACTCCGCGACACGGCTCGACACAGTCGAGGTGGGCAGAGAGGAGCAACACGGGTGCCCCGGGTGCCGTTCCCGGCAGCTCCGCGATCAGGTTGCCGGTGTTCGATCCGGTGAGAGCCGCGGATGCGTCGAAATGGATCGAGAAGCCCATCGCTTCGAGCTCCGCCGCACAGCGACCGGCGAGCGCCGCCTCCAGCCCCGAGGGGCTGTCGATGCGCACGAGATCGATGAAGGTAGCGACCAGCCGGTCCGTGCTCATTGGCCTACCCCTTACGGTTCTGCTTCCGCTCCACCGCGGCACCGACGAAGTCCCGGAAGAGCGGTGCGGGACGCGTGGGCCTGCTCTTGAACTCGGGGTGCCCCTGACTGCCGACGTACCACGGGTGGTCGGGCAGCTCGATCATCTCGACGAGCCGGCCATCCGGTGACACGCCCCCGACGACGAGCCCGGCGTCGACCAGCTGCTGGCGGTATGCGTTGTTGAGCTCGAAGCGGTGGCGGTGGCGCTCGTAGATGACTTCCTCGCCGTATGCCGCCAACCCCTTGGTGTCCGGCAAGACCTTGCACGGATACGAACCCAGTCGCATCGTGCCGCCCATGTCGTGCACGTCGTGCTGCTCGTGCATGAGATCGATGACGGGATGTTCGGTCGCGGGCTCGAACTCGGGCGAGTTCGCACCGGCCAGTCCTGCGACGTGGCGCGCAAACTCGATCACGGCTACCTGCATGCCGAGGCAGATGCCAAGATAGGGCACGCCGTTCTCGCGCGCGTGCCGCGCTGCGCGCACCTTGCCCTCGATGCCCCGGATGCCGAACCCGCCCGGAACCAGGATGCCGTCCATGCCGATCAGCACCTGGTCGACCTCCTCGGGAGTGAGGCTCTCGGCATCGACCCAGTGCACGTTGACCTTGTGATCGTGGTGAACGCCCGCGTGATCCAGCGCCTCGGTGATCGACAGGTAGGCATCGGGCAGCTGCACGTACTTGCCCACGAGAGCGATGTCGACGGTGTCGGCAAGCGATGAGGCATGCGCCACGAATCGCTCCCACTCGTGCATGTCCGGGCCGCCGCACTCCAGCCCGAGGCGATCGATCACCATCTCGTCGAGCCCCTGCTCGCGCAGACGCAGTGGTACCTCGTAAATAGAACGCGCGTCCTGCGCGCTGACGACAGCCTTGGCGTCGACGTCGCAGAAGAGTGCGATCTTGCGGCGGATACCTGCGTCGATGGGCCGGTCGGAGCGGCACACGATGAAGTCGGGTTGCACGCCGATCGAACGCAGCTCCTTGACCGAGTGCTGCGTCGGCTTCGTCTTGAGCTCGGCCGAAGCGGCGATGTAGGGAACGAGCGTGACGTGGATGTAGCAGACGTTGTTGTAGCCGACGTCCTTGCGCAGCTGGCGGATCGCCTCGATGAACGGCAGCGACTCGATATCGCCGACCGTGCCGCCCACCTCTGTGATGATGACGTCGGGCTGGGTCTGCTCGGCCAGGCGCGTGATGCGGTCCTTGATCTCGTTGGTGACGTGCGGGATGACCTGCACGGTTCCACCGAGGAAGTCGCCCCGGCGCTCCTTGGTGATGATCGTCTGGTAGATCGAACCCGCCGTCACACTGCAGTCGCGGGAGAGGGACTCGTCGATGAATCGCTCGTAGTGCCCGAGGTCCAGATCGGTCTCTCCTCCGTCATCAGTGACGAAGACCTCGCCGTGCTGGAACGGGCTCATCGTGCCGGGATCGACGTTGAGGTAGGGGTCGAGCTTCTGGACGGTGACCTTCAGGCCCCGTGACTTGAGCAGCCTGCCGAGAGACGCCGCCGTGATGCCCTTCCCGAGGGAACTCACCACGCCACCGGTCACGAAGATATGTTTTGCCATCTGTCGGATCCCGCCTCCGTCCGCCTCGAGCCGCCCTGTCCCTCTGCCATTCTAACCGCGCACACCGACATGCGGGGCGATTCATTCGCCCGCGCGTCGGTCACTCTGTGTCAGGGGCCCTTCCCCAACGGTCTACCGCTGCCAGCCAGGCCGTACGTTCGATAACCGCCGAGAACGACACGCGCTCGGAGACCAGGTTCAGGCCGAGAAGCACCGCCGCGACGACCACCGCTCCCGCCAACGGGAGCGCCGAGACCAGCAGAAGCCCGGCAAGCATCCCGAATGCGTTCGCCCCGGCGTCACCGAGCATGCCCGCCTCGCCGAGGTCGTAGCGCCACACAGCTACGACGGGCCCGAGTGCGATCAGCAGCACGAGCAGACCGTCGAACAGAGCGCTCGCCACCGGGAGTCCGTAGTCGACGCGGATCAGCGACCAGATGCCGAGGGGGACAGCGACGACCGCCAGGAGCGAGTACGCCTTGAGCGCACGTCCCGGGCGCAGGTCGAAGAGGTTGACCGTATTGGCCGCCAGTCCGATCACCAGCACGGCCACTCCGTAGCGCACCACCGACGCGGTCGTCACACCGCGCCAGAGCTCGCTTGGCAGCGCCGCGCCGACCAGTGCAAGCAGCCCGATACCGAAGAGCTTGATCGCGCCGGTGGTGAGCTGACCGTGTCGCAGCGCCGAGAGGTGTCCCCGGAAGCCCTTGTGCCCCGACGTGCCGAAGGCGTCGTCGATGAGCCCGAGCGCGAAGGCGCCGGCCACGAGCGGTACCGCAACGACGATCTCGAACCAGAGCGACGATGTGTACTCGTGCGGCAGAGCAAGCGCCAAAGAGACCGCCTGGTGGATGCCGACGCCCGCTGCCCAGAAGACCCACACGATCCCGAGACCGAGTGGCACCTGGCGTCCCCGGTAGTTGCGAACCGTGCGGTCGCTCACCGCAAGCGAGGGCACCAGCATGCGCATCCCGATCCACGGCACCAGGACCGCCGCGACGAGGATGGCGAGCAGGCCCGCGAGGTGCAATCCGAGTTCCGGGCTGTCGGGCACTAGCCCCTCCCACCCTCAGCAACGGATTGCGGGAGCCGCCACAGCATGAGGTGCAGGATGCCCACGCCCACGTAGATCATGATGAGCGCCGGGATCACGATCCCCGAGTCCTCCGTGACGTAGGCCGCCAGCCCTCCTATCAGACACGCAGCCATCCCCGCCGAGTAGCCGGGATTCTCCTGCAGGGTTGCCGCGAAATCGCCCTGCGGACGCCAGCGCATGAAGCCGAGGAAGGCGAGCACAGCGATGAGCAGGTACGACCAGTTGGTTCGCGTAAGCACCCTGATGTTGGTTTCTATCTTCCGCACGGCGATGAGCCACAACTCCGAAACGCCGCCCTGCGCCATGCTTCCCCACGCCCGTGCGAGATGCGACTGCGAACCGGTGTCCGCCCGCATGTCGATGAAGGAGAACACTCCTATCAGCAACACCATCACCACGAGCGAACCGATGACGATGCGCCAGTCGACCTTGATCCCGTTGTAGATGACCCACATCGCCCCGAAGCCGACGACGCCCCATATCGCGACAGCCACGTTCGCGCCGAGGTTGGGTGCCGCTCCGATCCACGTCACTGCCAGGCCAAGCAACGGGATCCCCCACAGCCCCGCGGGCCGCACCCAACGCCTGTCGCGGTACTCGTCGAGCAGCATCGCCAGCCCGATGACAGCGGCACCGAAGATGAGTGCGGCCCCCTCGTTGCCCAAACCGTAGTAGCGGGCACCGAGCAGCGGCGAGTATCCGAGGAAGCTCGTGAACGAGAGCGGCGCACCCAGCAGTTGGTCCACTCCGATGACGAGAACGGCCAGCAAGCTCAGGGCGACGACCGGCATGCGCGGCCCGGCGAACCATTCGAGCGCCAGGCCGATCGCCCAGAGTATCGCCAGCGTGATGAAGAAGCTGACGAGTGCGTCCGTGGTCGTTGCGGGGCGCGGATCGAACAGGAACATCAGGAGCGAGGCGGGCGGCACGGCGAGTGCAAGCATCATGAGCCTGCGCCCGTACACCGAGACCAGCCCCACGGTCCGCTCGTTCCAGAGGCGCGCACGGAGCAGTGCGACCGTGCTGAGCAGCAGCAGGATCGTTGTGGCGGCGATGAAACCGTTGATGACAGGCGGCTTGGCGCTGTCGACCGCGATCGCCGTCCTGTTCGCTGCGTCGAGCGTCGCAACACGATCGTCGAGCGGAGTCCCGGCGCCATCGGAGACCATGCGGTTCCCGAGCACCTCGACAGGCACGTCGATCCCGAGCTCGCCGAGTACCGTTGCCGCGACGTCGAGGTTGGTGACGAGCCCGTTGCGCTGGGTCGAGGAGGAGCTGAGATACCCCGACCAGCCGGGACCGTAGATGACTGCCGGGCCGAGTCCCGCGACCGTGCCCGCCTCGCGGGCCAGCACCTGCGGAACGACCATGAGGACGCCGTCGTCGGGCAGCGAGTCCGCCGCCATCTTCACGACGCTGTCGAGCGTGCTCACCGCCGCGAGCCGATGTGCCTCGGCGACAGCAGGCGTCACGTCCACCGCCACCTCGCGAGCACGGTGCGGATCTCCGGCATCGAGCACGATGAAGGACGGGCCCTCCTGCTCCGCGACGGCCTCGACAACCCGCTCGTACTCGGCAGCAAACGCTTCGAGATCGGTTGCGAAGCCGAATGGGGCGTCGGGATCGTTCACGAGCAGATCGCTCGAGACGTTGCCGAGCGGCACCCGGCCGTCCTCGTCCATGGCCACGACAGCGGCGGGCCGGTTGCGCCACAGTCCGCGCACCTCGTAGCCGGAGTCGGAGTTACCGACGGCGGCCGTGACACCACCGGCATCGGCCACGGCCTGCCCGAGCGTTCCGAGCCTGACCGCTAGCGTGGCGGCGCGCTCGTTGAAGCGCACCGTCCTCGGCAGACCGAGGAAGACGACGTCGTACCCGGTCGCATCGACGCCGGTCATGCGCGTGAACGCATCGAGCGCCGTTCCGCCCTCGTAGTACTCTTCGACAGTGTGAGGCTGGGGTGCAACCGGATCGGCGGCCGCCCACGAGCCCGCGGAGAAGGTAAGGGCTCCCTGCAGAGGTGAGTCGGTGGTCGCGATTCGACTCCTGCTGCGCAGGTTGATGTTGCCGACGGCACCCTCTTGAGCAAGCGCGTGTATCGCGGGCGCCACCTCGGGATCGATGTCACTCCACTGGAGGTAGGGAGCGAGGACGAGCACGACACGCGACGAGGAAGCCTCGGCACCGGAGGCGGGGATGGGAGCGGCGTATCCCCCGGCGAGGGCCAGGGTCAAGACCAGGACGAGTATGGCGATGCGCTTCATGCAGACATCCCTTGCAACGCGAACGGCGCGCTGAGTCCGGTGGTGGTTCTAGCGGGGGCTTGGTGCAGGGTCGAGGCCGGAACGACCGGCCGACCGGGCGTCTGGCGCCCGCATGCAAGTATAGCCGAACGAGCGCGGCAGGCATCACGGCCGTAACGGAACGGTCACCGCGCCGCGATTGCCACGTGAGCGCGGTGCGGAAGGGCTACAATACTCCGGAACGCTGCGGGGTCACGACGAGAGCCGCCGTGCGGGAGGAGGACCCATCAGCACACCGGCGATAGCCCGTTCCACTGCCATCATGTCGATTTCGACCGCGCTCTCGCGTGTCACGGGATTCGTGCGCACCTGGGCGACCGCGTACGCACTGGGTGTCACGGCGATGGCGGCCTCGTACAGCGTTGCGAACAACATCCCCAACATGATCTACGAGTTGGTGGCGGGTGGCGTCATCAGCTCGCTCTTCATCCCCGTCTTCATGCAGCGACGCAAGGAGGCGGGCGAGGAGGACGCATGGCGCTACGCGAGTTCGCTGTTCAACCTTACCGTCGTGTCGCTCGGCATCGTCTCGATCCTCGCCACTATCTTCGCCGCCGAGGTGGTTCGCACTCAGACCTTCCGCATCTCGCCCGAGGAAGCGCGGGTCGCCACCGAGTTCTTCCGCTTCTTCGCGGTGCAGGTCGTCGCATACGGCGCCGGTGCGGTCATCAGTGGGCTCCTGAACGCCCAGCGCCGCTTTCTGTGGCCCGCGCTCGGTCCGGTCTTCAACAATCTGGTGGTCATCGTCACGCTGCTCGGTTTCTACGTGCCTCTCTACGGTCACAGCCCCGACCTGGCGTTTGTCGTGCTCGCTGCCGGAACCTCCCTCGGAGTCTTCGCGATGTTCCTCGTACAGCTGCCGAGCCTCATCAAGTCCGGGGTGCGCTACACCGCGACCATCGATCTGCGCCACCCGGGCATGCGCGCGATGGCCCGCATGGCGGTGCCAACAGTCATCTACGTCGTGACGAACATCGTCGCGGTCTCCTTCAGGAACGCCTACGCGCTGGAGACCTCGCTTGAAGGCCCGGCGACACTCCTCTACGCCTGGATGTTCTACCAGCTGCCCTACGGCATCTTCGCCGTGGCGCTCGCGACGGCGATCTTCACAGAGCTCTCGGATGCTGCCGGACAGAAGGACTGGGCGGCCTTCAAGGACCAGTTCGCTCGCGGATTCCGGGCCACGGCGTTACTCATCGTGCCGATGGCGGCGATGCTCATCGCTCTCAGCCGTCCCCTCATCACGCTGTACCGCGCCGGCCGGTTCACCGCCGAGGACGTGCCGGCTGTGGCCGAGGTCCTGGTCTGGTGGGCAGCGGGACTCTTCTTCTTCGCATCCTTCATGTACGTGCTCAAGACCTTCTACTCGATGCAGGACACGCGCACTCCAATGCTCACCAACCTCGGACTGACCGTCGTGCAGGTCGCGCTATATGCGATCCTGACGACCGGCATCGCCGGCTGGGCCGGCATCGGACTCAAGGGCATCCCCATCGCCGACGGAGTGTTCTACCTGCTCAGCCTCACCGCACTCGCGTTGATACTCCGCTCCCGGATCGGGGGTTACGACATACGGGGTATCGCAACCCTGGTCGCCCGCGTGCTCGTCGCTGCCGCTCTGGGCGGAGCGAGCGCATGGGGCGTGGCACACCTCATCGGGACATCAGGAGCACCGGGAGGCGCGCTGCTTCAGGTGATCACGGGCGGCATCGTTGGCCTCGCGGTGAGCTACGGCCTGGCGTGGCTGATGGGCGTCAGTGAGGTCGCGGCCGGAGTCGCGATGGCCCGCCGGGTGCTCGGACGGATGGCCGGACGACAGAACCGCACATGAGGACGGTCGCACTGATACCGGCCTTCAACGAGGCCGACCGGATCGCAGCCACTCTCGCGGCGCTTTCCTCGGTCGCGGGCATCGACGACGTGATCGTTGTCGACGATGCATCCAGCGACGACACGGCCAAGATAGCCCGCTCCTGCGGCGCGACCGTCGTGCAACTCGAGCACAACCTCGGCAAGGGCGGTGCCCTGGAAGCCGGCGTAGAGCACGCACGGGACCCGGACGTGCTCCTGCTGCTCGACGCCGATCTCGCCGATACCGCCTCGCAGGCCGGCGTGCTCCTCTCACCCGTCCTCACGGGTATCGCCGACGTGAGCATCGCCGCCTTTCCGACACCCGTCGGCAATGCAGGGTTCGGACTGGTGAAGGGTCTCGCCCGGTGGGGCATACGCCGGCTGGGCGGACCGTTCGATGCCCAGGCCCCGCTCTCGGGTCAGAGGGCGCTCAACCGCGGTGCGCTCGCGGCCTGCCGGCCGTTCGAATCAGGCTACGGCGTGGAGGTCGCGCTCACCATACGCGCGCTGAGAGCCGGCCTGAGACTCGTGGAGGTCCCGACCACGATGGCGCACGCCGCCACCGGACGTGACGTCGCGGGCTTCGTGCACCGCGGGCGACAGTTCGGGCACGTGGCGGCCGCATTGCTCCGCCTCGCCGTCGAGCGCACCCGCTGACCGTACCTACCGGGGCCAGGGAGCCTGGGCGCCGTCGCCGATGCCGTAGTAGCCCTCAGCCCTTCCCGCGAGAATCCAGGTCAGTGAGTATGCTCCCTCGGGCGTGCCGATGTGGTCGACGCCGGACAGACCTGACTCGAGTGCAGCGGCCGCAACCCCGGTGGTCTGACTCTGCGCCTCGATCCCGCACGCTGCAGCGCCGCCATCGGCAAGCGAGCGGGCGAGCGCGAGTGCTCCCTCGTCGGGCACGCCGTTGAAGGAGGCCAGGACGGCGACGGCGTCGATCGCCGCTCCCCCGTCACCGTCGACGCGCAGGACGCCCGCTTCAGCCAGCGCCGCGGTGAGCGGTCTCGCGTCGGCGGGCAGCAGCCACTCGGCAGCCAGCCCGTCGGCGATCTCGTCGAGCAGTGCGTCGGGCTCGACGGGGCCGATCGTCTCCGTGACCACGGAGGAGACGGATGGGTCGCCCGCGCCGAGCAGCGGCGCCGAGAGCAGCAGCGTCACCGGGGTACCCCCGGCGCTCCTGATGGCATCGGAGGTGCTCCCCAGGCCGTCGGCCCTCCCGGTGCTCGCCACCACGAGCACGGTGCGGCCCTCCAGCGAGCCCTCCACTGCAGCCTCGAGGAGTGCGTCGACGAGCTCCTCCCGTGAGGTGAGCGACTCCCGCAACTCGTTGTTGGCGGTGTTGAGCGTCCGGAACTCCTCCTGCAGGCTCGCGATGATGCTCTCCTTCTGACGGTCGAGCGTCCCTCGCTCGACCACGATCGTTCCCAGGAGCAGCCCGATAGAGAGCGAGAGGAACACCGCGACCAGCGAGGTGATGTGATACCGCAGGTTGTACATACTCGGACTCCCTCGACAGGGGTTGGCGTCAGATACCGATCCAGGCGCGCATGCGCAACAGCACGAGCTCGACCATGGACCGTGTAGCCGGTGAGATGGTGATGATAACCGAGATCGCCACGAGGGCCGCACCCGCAACGAGCATCAGGTCGACGGGGCGCACCGACGTCCGGTAGAGCTTGCTCACGCCCTTGGCGTCAACCAGTTTGGGACCGACCTTCAGGCGCACGAGGAAGGTGGATGCCATCCCCTTCCGGCCCTTGTCGAGGTACTCGACGAGGTTCGCATGCGTGCCCACCGCGACGATCAGGTCGGCCCCGGACTCGTAGGCAAGCAGCAGAGCGAGGTCTTCGCTCGTCGCGCCGATAGACCATGCGATCGCCGTCTGGCCGAGTCCGGTGATCCGCTCCATGGCCGGACACGTGCCATCAGGGTATGCGTGCGCTATGAGCTCCGCTCCGCTCGTGAGAGCCGCATCGCTCACCGAGTCCATGTCTCCGACGATGATGTCAGGGGCAAATCCCGCCTCGCGTATCGCGTCCGCGCCACCGTCCACGCCGATCAGGACCGGACGCATCTCCCGGATGTAGGGCGACAGCGTCCGCAGGTCCTCGCGATAGTCGTACCCGCGTACCACGACGAGCACGTGGCGCCCGCTCATCACCGTCCGCGTCTGCGGGACGCCCGCGCCCTCGGTCAGCAGCGCCTTCTCCCGCTCGAGAAACTCCAGAGTGTTGCGGGCGAAACGATCGAGCTGATCGCCGAGTCCTGCCTTCGCGGTCTCCATGGCCGCCTCGACGGAGCTCACCGTCAGACGCTCTCCGCTCGCCACGACACGGCCGCCGATCAGCAGCTCCTCGCCGGCCACCTCGACGGCGTCCCCTTCCTTGACACGTTCGAACACCTCCGGCCCGACAGCATCGAGGATCTGCACGCCCGCACGGGCGAGCAGCAGCGGTCCCACGTTGGGGTAGGCACCGGAGATCGAGCGTGACGCGTTGACCACGACTTCGACTCCGGTATCGAGCAGCCCTTCGGCGCTGACGCGATCCATGTCGACGTGATCGATGATGGCGATGTCGTCGCGGCCGAGCCGCTTGACGAGGTCCTTCGTCCGTTTGTCCAGGCGCGCGGTTCCCTGGTATCTCATCGGGATGTCCCGCTACCGGCACCGGACGCCTGCGCCAGCAGCTCCTCGGCGTGGGCGAGACTCGCGTCGGTGTCGCTTCCGGAGAGCATGCGCGCGATTTCGGCGACCCGCTCATCCCCGTCCACAGGCTCGACGGTGGTGACCGTCCTGCCCTCGACCGTCTCCTTGTGTACCACGAGGTGGTGGGTCGCGTAGGCGGCGACCTGTGGGAGATGCGTCACGACGAGGACCTGCCGGTCTCCGGCCAGACCCGCGAGCCGGGCGCCAACCGCCAGGCCGGTCACTCCGCCGATCCCGGCGTCAACCTCGTCGAACACGAGAACGGGAACGTCGTCGGCGCCGCCGAGAGCGGATTTCAGCGCGAGCATCACTCGCGAGATCTCACCACCCGATGCGATCCTCGCGAGCGGGCGCGCCGGTTCACCCTCCGCGGGCGCGAAGAGGAACTCGACGCGCTCGGGGCCGTCCGGTCCCCACGAATCGAAGTCCAGCTCGTCGAAGGCCACCTCGAAGCGCGCACCGGCCATGTTCAGCCCTTCGATCGCTGTGGCGAGGGCGTCGGTGAACGAGTCGGTCTCCGTGTGGCGCACCGCGACCAGCTTTTCTGCTGCACCGACGAGTTCCGAGCGGGTCATCTCGACGCGTTCGCGCGCGCGGGCTATCTTCGCGTCCCCGGTCTCGACAGCCGCCAATCGCTCGGTGGCGTCATCGCGCGCGGCGAAGACCAGCTCGAGCGAGGGGCCGTACTTCTTCTTCAACCCTGAAAGCGCCGCAAGTCGGCTCTGCACGTCATCCAGAGCGCCCGGATCGTGTTCGAGGCCGTCCGCGTACGCCCGCATCTCGGCCCCGATGTCTTCGAGCTCGGCAGAGGCGCTGGCCAGGCGCCGCGCCAGTACGTCAAGGGCATCGTCGAGACCCTCGACCCGCTGCAGCACGCCAAGCGCCGAAGCGATCGCGTCGACCGCCCCTCCCTCTCCCCGTGCCGCTGCGTTGGCCGCGCGTGCGGCCTCGGCCAACTTCTCCGCGTGAATGAGCGCGGGCAGCCGCTTCTCGAGCTCCTCGTCCTCACCGGGTGCCGGGTCGACCGCAGCGATCTCCTCCAAGACGAAGCGAAGGTAGTCTGACCGGCGCTCCGCATCCGCCAGCTCGGCGGTCAGTCGGTCCAGATCGGACTCGGCAGCATGGTGGGCCTCGCGCGCACCCCGATACCGCTCGAGCGCGCCGGCCGCCTCGTCACCGATATGGCGGTCCAGGTAGCCCACGTGGCGCCCCGGGGTGAGCAGCGCCTGGTGTTCGTGCTGCCCGTGCAGGTCGACCAGCGGACCGAGCACGCGCGCGAGCTCGCCGACGGTCGCCATCGAGCCATCGAGCGTGCACCGGGAGCGGCCGTCGGCGGTCAGGCGACGACGCGCGACCACCTCGGCACCGTCCATCCGGAATCGTCCCTCGACGACGGCTTCGGCGGCACCCGAGCGCACCATGCCCGAGTCGGCACGCTCGCCGAGGAGCAGCTTCAATGCACCGACCAGCGCGGTCTTGCCCGCGCCGGTCTCGCCGGTGAGCACCGTGAGCCCCGAGCCGAACTCGATCCAGGCCTCGTCGATCAGCGCGAAGTGTCTGACGTGGACTTCCTCGAGCACGGCTAGCCCCTCAGGAACTCGGAGCCGACGACCTCGTAGAAGTCCCGACCGTCGAGTTTGAGCAGGAGGACGTCGTGCTCGCCGCGGGCCACGCTAACGGACTCGACGTCGCGCCGGCACGGGAGCAGTTCACCGTCGACGGCCACGCATGCGTCACGCCGCTGCGGGTTGGGCAGGTGGATCTCGACGCTGTCCGAGGGGCCGACCACGAGCGCGCGGGCGGCGATGGTATGCGGTGCGACCGGCACGACAACGGCGCACGCGACGTCTGGCGAGACGATCGGGCCGCCTGCCGAGAGGGCATACGCCGTCGAGCCGGTCGCCGTGGCGGTGATGATCCCGTCGCACCGCATCCGCGAGACGAGTATCCCGTTGATCATGAGCTCTGCGTCTATGACCCGCATAGAGGCCGTCCGGCCGAGGTAGATCTCGTTAAGCGCACGGTAGCGGCCCACCAGACGCCCGTCCATCTGCACGCTCGCCGCCAGGGTCGAACGCCGCTCGACACGTCCTTCTCCGGCGAGCGCAGCTGCGACCGCCGCCCTGATGTCGTCCGTACCGGTGCCTGCCATGAACCCCAGTCTGCCGAGGTTCACGCCGAGGATCGGGACCTCGACCGGTCCGAGCAGATGCGCGGCCTTGAGTATCGTGCCGTCGCCACCGAGAGCCACCACGAGGGCGGGTGCGCCGATCTCCCTCGGAGAGACCCCGAACTCCTCGAGCCCGCACCCCGTAGCGTCGTCAGCGGTAAGCACCGGCTCGAAGCCGGTCGCGGAGAGCCACCCGGCGAGATCGGTCGTCGAAGCGACCGCCGACGGGTTGGCTGGATTCGGAACGAGCAAGACTCGCACGGTCACTCCCCTAGCTCGGCATGGGCCCCGGCGACGACGTCGGCGGGGTCGGGCACAGCGGCGTCTCCACCGCGTGCGCCCCACAACCAGAACTCGATGTTACCCTCAGGCCCCTTCAACGGCGACCACGTCAATCCGCGAACCGTCAGACCGCGCTCGCCGACCGCGCGCACCGCGGACCTCAAGACGTCCTCGTGTACGGCAGCATCGCGTACGACACCTTTCTTTCCCACACGACCCTTACCCGCTTCGAACTGAGGTTTGACCAGGGCCACGAGATCTCCTTCTTCGGCAAGGAGCGGTTCGATGTGCGGCAACACCTTCTCGAGGCTGATGAAGGAGACATCCACCACGATGACGTCGAAGCGAGCTCCCATCTCGTCCGGGTCCACCGAGCGTATGTTCGTGCGCTCCAGCACCCGCACGCGCTCGTCCTGTCGCAGGCGCCACGCAAGCTGCCCGTACCCGACGTCGACGGCAGTGACGTGAGCTGCGCCACGCTGCAGGAGGCAATCCGTGAATCCGCCCGTGGATGCACCCACGTCGAGTGCGCGCTCACCCGAGACGTCGATATCGAAGCGGTCGAGGGCGCCGGCAAGCTTGTGGCCTCCGCGGGACACGTACTCGGGGACCTCTGCGAGCTCGAAGGGCGCGTTCCGGTCGACCATCTCGCCGGCCTTTCGCACCGGTTCTCCGCCAACACGGACTTCACCGGCCATGATCGCGGCACGTGCTCGCTCTCTCGAGGGGAAGAGGCCCCTCTCAACGAGAGTGATGTCGGCGCGCTGCCGGCCCATCAGCATCCTCGGCGTGAGCGGCGGTATCCGAAAGTCCTTCGAGCCTCCCGAGTACGGCGGCACGGATGCCCTCGGCGGTCAGTCCCACCTCGGCCAGGAGCTTGTCCATCGCCCCGTGAGTGACAAAGCAGTCCGGGATCGCAAGGCGGAGCACGGGGACCTCGACGCCCAGGTCGGAGAGCGACTCGAGCACCGCGGCACCCACACCTCCGACGCCGGTGTTCTCTTCGACGGTCACCACGAGCCGGTGGGATAAGGCTGCCCACGAGACCATCTCGAGGTCGAGCGGCTTGACCCAGCGCACGTTAACGACGCTGGCCGACACGCCGTCGGTCTCGAGCAGGTCCGCTGCCGCCTGCGCCGCGCCGACCATGCGGCCGACCGCAACCAGGGCGACATCCGTGCCCTCGCGCCGCACCTCCGCCTTGCCCGCCTCCAGCACCTGCGCACTCTCCGGCAGGTCGAGTCCCACGCCCTTCCCCCTCGGATACCGGATCGCAACCGGTCCGTCGGCTTCGAGCGCGGTGCGCAGCATGTGGGTGAGTTCGACCTCGTCAGCGGGTGCGAGGACCATGAGGTTGGGCACCGACCTCAGGTAGGTGAGGTCGAAGACGCCGTGGTGCGTCGGACCGTCCTCGCCGACGAGGCCTGCACGGTCCAGGCAGAACACGACGTGCAGGTTCTGCAGCGCGACATCCATGATGAGCTGATCGTACGCACGCTGCAGGAAGGTCGAGTAGATGGCCACGACGGGAACCCGCCCGCCCGCGGCGAGGCCCGCCGCAAGGCCGACCGCATGCTGCTCGGCGATGCCCACGTCGAAGAAGCGGTCGGGATAGATGGCAGCGAACGCATCGAGCCCCGTACCGGACGGCATCGCCGCGGTGATGGCGACGATCCGTTCGTCCCGCTCGGCTTCGAGCAGGAGCGCCCTGCTGAAGGCCGCGGTATAGGAGATCGGACCGCCCGAACCGTTCACCTTCCCGGTCGCGATCTCGAACGGGCTGATGCCGTGGAACGTGTCCGGTTTGTCCTCCGCGTACGCGTAGCCCTGCCCCTTGCGGGTCACCGCGTGGATGATCACAGGCCCATCGACCTGCATCGCGCGGGTCACGGCAGACTCGACAGCACGAATGTCGTGGCCGTCGATCGGCCCGACATACTTGTGACCCAGCTCCTCGAAGAGCATGCCGGGAACGAGCAGCTGTTTGACCGATTCCTTGGCCGCTTCGCCCGCGGCAACCATCGCCGCACCGAGCTTCGTGCGCGCGAGCGCGCCCTCGACGTCGTCGCGAAGACGGTTATAGCGCGGATCGAGCCGCACGCGCGCGAGGTAGCTCGCCAGAGCGCCGACGTTCTCGGCGATAGACATCTCGTTGTCGTTGAGCACGATGATCATCCGCGTGCCGCGATGGCCGATATGGTTCAGCGCCTCGAACGCCATCCCTCCGGTCATCGACCCATCGCCGATGAAGGCGCACACCGTCTCGGAGCCACCCACCGCATCGCGTGCCTCGGCCAGACCGAGTGCCACTGACAGCGAGTTCGACGCATGCCCGGTGTCGAAGACGTCATACGGACTCTCGCTGCGCTTCGGGAACCCGCACACGCCGCCGTACTGCCGCAGCGTGGAGAACCCGTGCCTGCGGCCGGTCAGCAGCTTGTGGACGTACGATTGGTGCCCGACGTCCCAGACGATCTTGTCGGTCGGACACTCGAGCGCAAGGTGCAGGCCGAGCGTCAGCTCCACCACGCCGAGGTTGGGCGCGAGGTGCCCGCCGGTCGAGGAAACGGTGTTGACGAGCTCCTCGCGGATCTCGGCGGCCAGCCGCTCGAGCGACTCATCCCCGAGATCGCGGAGTGCAGCTGGTGAGTCGATGGAGTCTAAGATGCGCTCATCGCCCAAGAAACGGTCATCTCCCACGTCGTGCGTGCCGGACCGCTGAAGCGGACCGTCTCACCAGGATAATACGGGGCGCGGAGACGGGCAAAGCGTGCGCGTGCACCGTCACCGGGGTGTTACTCCCCGGGTGCGGCCTCGTCATCTGACACAGGCGACCCGTCTGCCTGCGCGTCGGGATTCTCGTCCTCGGAGTCAGAGACTTCCTGATCCCCGCCGAGTGCATCCGGAGGAGTGTCTGTGTCCTCGCCCCCGGCAACCGCCTGCTCCTCGGCGACGGTACGCCACTCGGTGTGGTCCGACAGCTCGGTACAGGTGTTCGCCAGACGGACTCCCTCTTCGAGCAGATCGAGACTCTTCTCGAGCGAGGTGTCCTTCTTGCGCACCTGGGTGACGATCTCCTCGAGCCGGGTGCGCGCCTGTGCGAAGTTGTAGCGCTCGTCAGCCATCCACGCCGTCCTCGTTGGTTTCCGCTCCGTCCGTCTCGGCGATTCGGCCGAGCACGCCGTTCACGAACCGCGACGAATCCTCGCCGCCATACACCTTGGCCATCTCGACCGCCTCGTTGATCGAGACCGAGACGGGGATCGAGTCGAGATGCAGTATCTCATAGGTCGCGAGCCTCAAGATGTTGCGGTCCACCAGTGGCATGCGCGAGATCACCCAGTGCTTCGAGGTACGGGTGATCGCTTCGTCGATCTCGGCGAGATGCTCCTCCGTACCGGCGATCAGCGAGCGGCAGAACTCCGAGGGCTCACCGTCCTCGGAGTTGTACGAGCCGTCGGCGAGTATCGACGCGGGAGACACCCCGGTGATGTCACTCTGGTAGAGGATCTGCAGCGCCTGAAGGCGCGCTCTGCTGCGCTCCTGCATCCTGTCCGCCGAGAACACCCTTCGTTCGCCCGCGCTCACGCGGGGAACTCTATGCCGTCGATAAAGACATCGACGGCGGCGACACCGGCTCCCACCTGGCTCTTGATCGCGTCAGCGACCTCGGCCTTGACCTTCTCCCCGATCTCCATGAGCGGGGTGCCGTACACCGCGGTGACGTGAACCGCCACCGAGACCTCGCCCTCGTCGTTCAGTGAGAACTCGACCGCCTTGCCGGCAGCCCGGTTCACCAGCCCGCCGATGCCATGCCCCGATGACGAGCAGGCCACTCCCTCGACGCTCTCGACAGCCATCGTGACGATCGTATCGAGGACCGCAGGTGCGATCTTCATGCCGTCGAGCGTGATCTCGTCACTCATCTCACACCTCGCCTCCGGCCTGGCCGGATATCTCCGTCATGTGCGTGTCGACGAAGTCAGTATAGACGTCTCCGGTCTGGAACGCTTCGGTCTCGACCACCGCCTGGTGGAAGGGGACCGTCGTCGGGATGCCGACCACGATGAACTCGTCGAGCGCTCGTCGGGCCCGCGCAACCGCCTCGGCACGGGTCTCGCCCCAGACGATGAGCTTGCCGAGGAGCGAGTCGTAGTACGGGGGCACGGTGTAGCCGGAGTACAGGTGGCTGTCCACCCGCACGCCGAGCCCTCCCGGAGGGTTGTAGACCGTGATCGTGCCGGGATGCGGGCGAAAACCGTGCGCAGGGTCCTCGGCGTTGATGCGGAACTCGATGGCGTGGCCGCGCAGCTTCACCGTCTCCTGGTTGGCGTGCTTCATCGGCTCGCCGGCGGCGATGCGAATCTGCTCCTTGACGATGTCGACCCCGGTGATCTCCTCGGTGACGGGATGCTCGACCTGTACCCGCGTGTTCATCTCCATGAAGTAGAACGAGCCATCAGTGTCGAGGAGGAACTCGACGGTGCCCGCGTTGACATAGTTGACGGCACGGACAGCCAGCAGCGCTGCTTCGCCCATGGCCTTGCGGGTCTCGGGCGTCAGTGCGGGACTCGGCGCTTCCTCGATGAGCTTCTGGTGGCGGCGCTGGATCGAGCAGTCGCGCTCGAACAGATGGATCGCGTTGCCGTGGGTGTCCGCGAGCACCTGGATCTCGATGTGGCGCGGCCGAAGCAGATAGCGCTCGATGTAGACAGTGTCGTTGCCGAAGGCCGCCGCCGCCTCGGTTCTCGCAGCGGTGAACTGTCCGGCAAGTGCCGAGGCCTCGGTGACCACCCGCATGCCCTTGCCGCCTCCGCCCGCCGATGCTTTGATCAGCACCGGGAAGCCGGCCTGCTCGGCAAAGTCCATCGCTTCCTCGGCGGTCTCGACTCCCCCGACCGAGCCGGGGACGCACGGAACGCCGGCTTCGATCATCGTCGCACGCGCCATGGCCTTGTCGCCCATGCGTTCGATGGCCTCCGGTGACGGGCCGATGAACGTGAGCCCCGAGTCTGCGCACGCGCGTGCGAAGGCCGCGTTCTCGGCCAGGAACCCGTAGCCGGGGTGTACCGCCTCGGCACCGGTGGTCAGCGCCGCCGAGATGATGTTGGGCATGTTGAGGTAGCTCTGCATGCTGGAGGGCGGCCCGATGCAGACGGCTTCGTCAGCCATGCGGGCGTGCAGGCAGTCCCGGTCGGCCTCCGAGTAGACGGCCACGGTCTTGACGCCCATCTCCTTGCACGCGCGGATGATGCGCAGCGCGATCTCGGCGCGGTTTGCGATGAGTATCTTCTTGAACATGCGCCTACCCGAGCGGCTCGTAGTAGAAGAGCACGGTGCCGTACTCGACAGCGTCGGCATTGCCGACGGCTATCTCGCGAATCACGCCCGGCTCCTCGGCGGTGATCTCGTTCATCAGCTTCATCGCCTCGAGGATACAGAGCGGCTGACCCTCGTCGACCGAATCGCCGACGTTGACGAACGCGTCCGCGCCGGGAGAAGGGGCGCGGTAGAAGGTGCCGACCATCGGTGCGATGATGCTCTTCCACGTCGCCGGCCGCTCGGAATCGTCGTGGACCGCGACATCAGTGGCGGGAGGTGCCGCATCGCCCGCGGTGGAAGGTGCGGGGGCGGAGGTGACGGAGGTCATCTCGGCGGGGGCGAACCCGGCGCCTCTGCGTACCACGACCTTCGCGCCGCCCTCCTCGACTACGACCTCGTTCACATCGCTCATCTCGACGATCTTGATGAGCTCTCGGATCTGGTTGACGTCCACGGAATCTTCCTCCCTGAGTGTGTTGATCTCCTCGCCCATCATGAAGACCGCCTTCTCGGCGCCTTCCTGGTGCATCGTGAGGTAGGTGCGTGCTTCGTTGGGGAAGAGCGCGTACATGAGCACGTCTTCCTCGCTGTGTGCAAGATCACCGATCTCGGCGGCGACCTCGTCGTAGGTGGTGGTGACGAGCGAACCGGGGCGCACATCCGGCGCGAGCGGCTTGTCCTTGCCGAGCACCTTGGCGACGATCTCTGGATCCATCGCGCCGGGCGCCTTGCCGTAGTACCCCCGGACGTAATCCTTCATCTCCTGCGGGACGACCGCCCAGCGCTTCCCGGTGAGCACGTTGATGACCGCCTGCGTACCGACGATCTGCGAAAGCGGCGTGACGAGCGGCGGGAAGCCGACCTCGGCGCGCACCTTCGGGATCTCCTTCAGAACGTCGTCGAGGCGGTCGCCTGCCTTCTGCAGCTCCAGCTGGCTGACGAGGTTGGAGAGCATGCCGCCGGGCACCTGGTGGCTGAAGACCTCCATGTGCATGAGCGAGGTGACGCCTCGCTTGAGCTTCTTGCGCTTGCGGACGTCCTCCCAGTACTCGGCGATCTCGAAGAGCAGGTCCAGGTCCAGACCGGTGTCGTACGGGCTTTCCTTGAGAGCGGCCACGATCATCTCGACAGCCGGCTGGCTGCTTCCGAAGGCGACGGCGACAACCGCGGTGTCGATGATCTCCGCACCGGCCTCGACGGCCTTGAGGTAGTTCATCGGTGCCATACCGCCGATGTAGTGGCAGTGCACGTGGACCGGCAGCCCCACCTCGTCTTTGAGCGCACGCACCATCTTCTCGGTGCGGTACGGGGTCAGCATGCCTGCCATGTCCTTGATGGCGATGGTATCGGCGCCCAACTCCTTGAGCTGCAGCGCGTACTCGATGTAGGAGTCCAGCGTGTGGACGGGGCTCACCGTGTAGCTGATCGCACCCTCGAAGTGCCCGCCGCACTCCTTGACCGCGGCGGCCGAGACCTCGACGTTGCGGATGTCGTTGAGCGCATCGAAGATGCGGAAGATGTCGATACCGTTGCGCTTGGAGGCATGGACGAATCGCGTGACGATCTCGTCGGAGTAGTGCCGGTAGCCCACCAGGTTCTGACCGCGCAGCAGCATCTGCAGTGGCGTGCGCGGGCAGTACTTCTTCATGACGCGCAGCCGCTCCCAGGGGTTCTCGTCGAGGAAGCGAAGTGCGGCGTCGAAGGTCGCACCGCCCCAGACCTCCAGCGACCAGTATCCGACCGAGTCCATCTTGGGAAGGATCGGCAGCATGTCGGCGATCTGCATGCGCGTCGCCCAGAGCGACTGGTGCGCGTCTCGCAGTGTGGTGTCCATTATGTGTACGGGTCGCATACCATCGTCCCCTCTCAACGGCGAGGCGGGCGGAAAGGCCGCGGCCGGAAGTCGATGCTGGGTCGGTCAGTACGGTCGGTGGTCAGGACAGTATATCCGAGCGCGCTAGACGCGGGTGATGTAGCGCCCGTCGCGCGTGTCGACCTTCAGGCGGTCGCCGATCTCGACGAACATGGGGACCTGGACCACCGCGCCGGTGGTGAGCGTTGCAGGCTTGGTACCGCCCTGCACCGTGTCTCCCTTGAAGCCGGGCTCGGTCTGTACTACCTCGAGCTCCACGAACATCGGTGGCTCCACGCCCATCATCTCGCCACCCGCGTACATGATCTGCACCTCATCGTTCTCGGAGAGCCACTGCGAGGCGTCCCCTACGAACTCCCCGCCGAGCTCGAACTGCTCGTAGGAGTCGGTGTCCATGAAGTGGAAGGCGGACCCGTCGTTGTACAGGTACTGCATGCGCTTGGTCTCGATGCGGACGTCTTCGAGCTTCTCGCCTGCGCGGAAAGTCACGTCCACGACCCGGCCCGACTTGAGCTCTTTGAGCTTCGTCCGGACAAACGCGCCACCCTTACCGGGCTTCACGTGCTGGAAATCGACGATGATCCACATCTTGCCGTCGTACATGATGCACATGCCGTTCTTAAGGTTGTTCGTGGTGACAGCCATGCCTGATTACCCTTCCATCAACGCCGCAACGGGTCACATCTCGATGAGATCACGCGGTGAGGACGAGAGCGTGCTACACCCGTCATCCTCGACACGTATTAAGTCTTCGATTCTAACACCGAACCGACCCTCCAGATACACGCCGGGCTCGACGGTGACCACGGCTCCGGCAGGCACAGGACGGGTGCCCCTCGGCCCGACAGAGGGCAGCTCGTGCACGTCGAGCCCCACACCGTGTCCGAGCCCGTGGCCGAAGAACTCCCCGAAGCCTGCGTCGGAGAGCGAATCGCGGGCGACCCGGTCGATGTCGATGCCGGGTACGCCTCCCCTCACCGCCGACGCGCCGGCCCTGTTGGCAGCAAGCACCGCGTCGTAGACCCGGCGAAACTCGTCGCTTGCCCGGCCCACGACCACGGTCCGCGTCATGTCTGCACAGTAGCCACCGATCCTGGCCCCGAAGTCCATCGTGAGCGGGTCTCCCGGTTCGATGCGGCGACCGGTGACGGTCGCGTGCGGTCGCGAAGAGTTGGGACCGCTGGCCACGATGCTCGGGAAGGCCACGCCCTCCGACCCGTTTCTCCTCATGAAGGACTCGATCTCGACCGCGACCTCGGCCTCGGTCATCCCGGGTG
>JAHYJI010000001.1 GCA_019429145.1 Coriobacteriia bacterium
CCGAGCGCTGCGGAGAAACGAGCCGCCTGCGCTCGTAGATGCGCAGCGTCTGCGGGTGCATCCCCGCGAGCTCCGCGGCCACGCTGATCATGTAGAGCGGCCGTTGCCTGTCATGTCTTTGCTGTCTGCCGGCCACCCGTGCCTCCTTCCGTGTGCCTATCCGATGTGAGCGCGCAGATCGTCCTCGCGCGCCGAGGCGAATCGCTTGAGCAGTTCCTTCTGTTCCGCACTCAGCTTCTCGGGAACGACGACCTTCGTGCGCACCTTCAGATCACCGTGACCCTTGCCTTTGAGGCGGGGCGCACCCTTCCCGCTGATCCGGCGTACCGTGCCGTCCTGGGTACCGGGCGCGACCTTAAGCTTGACCTTGCCGCCGCCGGGCACGGGGATGGTCACCTCCGTGCCGAGCGCCGCCTCGGCTATCGAGATCGGCAGCTCCATCACAACGTCCGCTCCGTCCCGCGTGAAGTACGGGTGCGACCGGATGTGCGTGACCACATAGAGGTCGCCCGCGGGTGCGCCACCCTGACCGGGCTCGCCCTTGCCCTTGAAGCGCAGCTTGCCTCCATCGGTCACACCCGGGGGCACGTTCACCGTCACCGGCTTGACCCGCACGACGCGACCCTTGCCCTTGCACGTGGTGCATGGATTCTCGACGATCGTTCCTCTCCCGCCGCAGCGCGGACACTCCCGCGAGATGCCGAAGAGTCCCTGGCCCTGGCTCACATGGCCCGAGCCACCGCACGTGGGGCATGTAGTCGGCGAGGTGCCCGGTTTGGCGCCGGAGCCCTTGCATGTCGTGCATGATTCGGCGCGCTGCACGTCCACCTTGGTCGACACACCCGCAAGCGCCTCGTCGAAGTCGAGCGTGATCTCGTAGGTCAGGTCGCGGCCACGCTGGGCCTGCTTGCCACGGGTCCGGGTCGCCCCGCCCGCGCGCGAGCCTCCGCCGCCGAACATGCTGCCGAAGACGTCTCCGAGGTCCCCGAGATCGCCAAGGTTCACCTCGTAGTGGAACCCTCCGCCACCACCCGGCGGCCATCCCGCGCCGCCCGGAGCGCCTGCGCCCGGCGGCACGTTCCCGCCGAAGTACTGACCGTACTGGTCGTACTGGGCGCGCTTCTCGGTGTCGGAGAGGACCTCGTAGGCCTCGTTGAGCTCCTTGAACTTCTCCTCAGAGCCGCCCGCGTCGGGGTGATGCTTGCGCGCCAGTCGCCGGAACGCCTTCTTGATCTCGTCGGCCGAGGCGTCCTTCTTCACACCGAGTATGTCGTAGTAGTTCTTGGTAGCGGGCATCGCTCGGCTCACTCCTCAGGCTCGGGGCCTCCGGTTGAGACGATGACCATCGCCGAGCGGATGATGCGCCCGTGCATCTCGTAACCCTTCTGGTAGACCTCGACCACGGTTCCGTCGGGCACCTCCGGATCCTCCCTCTGGCCGACCGCCTGGTGCTTGAGCGCGTCGAACTGCTCGCCAAAGGGATCGACCTGCTCCACGCCCTCCTTGCCGAGCACGTCGAGCAGCTGGCCGAGTACCATCTCGACACCGGAGAGCAGGTCGCCCTGGTCTCCGCCTGCGGTCACGTGGTCGATCGCACGCTCGAGGTTGTCGACGACCGGCAGCAGGTGCCCCACGATCCGCTCTCCGGCGCGCTTGACGGCGTCGGCGTGGTCGCGTGCCATGCGCTTGCGGAAGTTGTCGAAGTCCGCCTGGGCCCGCTGAGCGGTCTCGAGGTTGCGCGCCGCTTCCTCGCGCGCCTCCTCGAGCTCCGCCATCAGCTGGTCACCGCGCATCTGGAGCTCGGGGCCGAGATCGCTCTCGAGCTCGGGGTCCAACCGGACCTCGGGGTTGTCGCGCGGCTCTTTGCGCATGATTACTTGTCCTCGCTCTCGTCGACGACCTCGTAGTCGGCCTCGACGACCTCTTCCTCGTCGCTCGCGGCGGACTCTTCGCCGCCCTCGCCGTCCGCCTCGGCCTCAGCCTGCGCGTCAGCGTAGACGATCTCGGCGAGCTTGTAGCCTGCCGCCTGGAGCTTGTCCGTCGCTGCCTTGATGGCGTCGACGTCCTCGCCCTCCATAGCTGACTTCACCTCGGCGATAGCCTCTTCGCACTCGGTCTTGGTCTCCTCGGGCACCTTGTCGCCCAGATCGGCGATGGTCTTCTCAGTCGAGTAGACGAGCGTATCGGCGTTGTTGCGCGCCTCCGCGGCCTCCTTCTTGCGGCGGTCGTCGTCGGCGTGGGCCTCGGCGTCGGTCACCATGCGCTCGACCTCTTCGTCGGAGAGCGCGGTCGTACCCGAGATGGTGATCTTCTGCTCCTGGCCGGTTCCCTTGTCCTTGGCGGACACGTTGACGATGCCGTTTGCGTCGATGTCGAAAGTGACCTCGATCTGCGGGATGCCGCGGGGTGCGGCCGGGATGTTCATGAGGTTGAACTTGCCGAGTGTCTTGTTGTACGCCGCCATCTCGCGCTCACCCTGCAGCACGTGGATCTCCACCGAGGTCTGGCCATCGGCGGCCGTGGTGTAGGTCTCGGTCTTGCGCGTCGGGATGGTCGTGTTGCGCTCGATCATCTTGGTCATGACGCCACCGAGGGTCTCGACTCCCAGAGAGAGCGGGGTCACGTCGAGGAGCAGGATGTCCTTGACGTCACCTGAGAGCACGCCGCCCTGGATGGCTGCGCCCACCGCTACGACCTCGTCGGGGTTGACGCCCTTGTGGGGCTCCTTGCCGGTGATGTTCTTGACGAGCTCGACCACTGCGGGCATGCGGGTCGAGCCGCCCACCAGGATGACGTGGTCGATCTCCGAAGCCTTGATGCCCGCGTCCTTGATCGCGTTCTCGACCGGCTTCTTACAGCGGTCCAGCAGGTCGCTGGTCACCTTGAGGAAGTCGGCGCGCGTGAGCGTGTAGTCGAGGTGCTTCGGGCCCGAGGCGTCCGCCGTGACGAACGGCAGGTTGATCTGCGTCGTCTGGGTGGTCGAGAGCTCCATCTTCGCCTTCTCGGCGGCTTCCTTGAGGCGCTGGAGCGCCATCTTGTCCGCACGCAGGTCGATGCCGTGATCTGACTTGAACTTCTCGGCGAGCCAGTCGATGACCTTCTGGTCCCAGTCGTCCCCTCCGAGGTGGTTGTCACCCGAGGTCGACTTGACCTCGAAGACACCCTCGCCCAGGTCGAGGATCGAGACGTCGAAGGTGCCGCCGCCCAGGTCGAAGACGAGGATCGTCTGCGACTGGTCACCCTTGTCCAGGCCGTACGCCAGCGCGGCGGCCGTCGGCTCGTTGATGATGCGCTTGACGTCCAGGCCGGCGATCTTCCCGGCGTCCTTGGTGGCCTGGCGCTGCATGTCGTTGAAGTACGCAGGCACGGTGATGACCGCCTCGGTCACTTTCTGTCCGAGGTACGCCTCGGCATCGGCCTTGAGCTTCTGCAGCACGAACGCCGAGATCTCCTCGGGCGTGTAGGTCTTGCCCTCGACGTCGACGTTCGTCCGGCCGTCCTTGCCCTTCTTGACGTTGTAGGCGATCGTCTTGCGCTCCGACTCGGTCTCCTCGTGCTTGCGACCGATGAACCGCTTGATCGACGTGATGGTGTTCTCTGGGTTGGTGATCGCCTGGTTCTTGGCGGCCTTGCCCACGACCCGCTCCCCGTCCTTGCGAAACGCGACAACCGAAGGCGTGGTGCGATCGCCCTCGGCGTTGATGATGACGGACGGCTCCCCGCCCTCGAGCACGGCTACGGCGGAGTTCGTCGTGCCGAGGTCGATGCCTATGACCTTGCCCATGTGCTGATCTCCTTTCATGAACAGGCGCCCCTGACGGAGCGCTTGTTGTCTGCGTTGGTACCGCCACCCGACGGCACCTTACGGATGCTAGAATCTAAGTCGTGCGTTGTCAAGTTTTCTGCGAGCACAAAGAGTATACCCGTGAGTGCTCGGGGAGAAACCCGGACGCCCACATCCGAGCCGGAGTCCGCTCACACCTTTACACGGTGCCCGACGCTCGCTAAGGTACGGCAGAGCCGAGGGCTCTCAGGCCCCGAACGACCGCACCTGAGCAAGGAGGACCGATGCCCCGACCTGTCATCGTGGAGGACGAGTGTTCCGCCTGCGGAATCTGTGTCGACGCGTGTCCGGAAGGCGTGCTCGAACTCGTCGGAGACGTGGCCGAGCCGGTCAATGACGAGGACTGCACCGCCTGTGCCGCGTGCATGGAGGAGTGTCCGATGGGCGCGATCACCGAGATCGAAGACGCCTAGCACTCGGCGCGCTCCTGGCGTCTACAGCGCCGGCGGCCTGACCTGGATCGCCTGCATCTGTCGCCACACGCGGCGCTTCAGGCGCGCATCGGCAAGCGAGGACTCGAGCCCTTCGAGCGCCACGAACGCGCGACCGTTGGCGTGGACCGCCGTACCGTAAGCCGGCTGTCCCAGGTCGAACACGGCAGCGACCTCGGTGGCCGCCATCGCGTCCAGCGCGACCACCACCGTGGGATCCACCGCCTCGATCTGCATCCTGAGCCGCTCTCGCAGCAGGCTCGCATCGATGCCTGCTTCCGGGCGCGCCACAGTCGCGAACACCGAGGCCGGGTCGAACCCGAGCGCTTCGAGCGCCTTGCGCGCGGCAGCGCCGTCCGGGCCCGAGAGCGCTGACCCGCCCGAGACCTCTGCCGGTCCCGGCTCACCCTTCACCAGCACGACCTCGGCGAAGACGTCACCGCTCCAGGGCACGCCGTCCGAGCCCGGCGCCAGACGGTCGGCAGCGGCAAGCTCGGCGTGCGCCTTGGCGGAGTACGTCTGCTCCAGCTTCGACGCTTCGTTCTCGGGGGCTTGAGGCTGCCCGGTCATGAACGCGCAAACCACCGGAAGGTCGGGCCGAGGCCCGCGTCGAGCGGGACCACCGAGTGCCAGCCGAACGTCTCGTAGGCCTTCCCGGGGTCCAGCGAGCTGCGCATGACATCCCCCGCGCGCTCCGTCCCACTCTCGTAGGGCGCGTAGAAGCCCGCGACCTGACGCATCGCGTTGGCAAGCCCGTTGATGCTCACCTCGTCGCCCGTCGAGATGTTGTACGCGGAGCCGCTCGGCACGCCGTCGGCGAGTCTGCCGTCGAACTCGAGTGCCGATATGATCGCGGCGACCACGTCGGCGACGTAGATGAAGTCACGCGTCTGCTCCCCGGATCCGTGAATGACGGGCACCCTGTCTGCTGCCAGTTCTGAACAGAAGACCGCTACCACGCCACCCTCGCCGTGGGAGTCCTGACGGGGCCCGTACACGTTGGAGAAGCGAAACGAGGCGAAGTCCACTCCCCTGGCGCTCAGCTGCTCGGCGAGCGCAGTCTCGGCGGCGAGCTTCGACGATCCATAAGGGTTGACGGGAACCGTCGGCGAACCCTCTTTCAGTGGAATCTCGGCCGGCTCCCCGTAGACGGCTGCCGAGGAGGCCGAGATGACTCGTCGCGCTCCGGCCGCCGCTGCCGCGGCTGCGACACGGCTCGTCCCGTCGACGTTGACCGCCCAGTCCCGTACCGGATCGACGATCGAGCGCGGCACGCTCGACTGCGCGGCAAGGTGCACCACCGCGTCGGGCGCGAACTCGGCCAAGGCAGCAGGCAGCAGCTCGTCGAGGATGTCCATCGTGCGGTTCCACGCCGCCGGATGAAGGTTCTCCGCGTGACCGGTAGACAGGTCGTCGATCACCCCTACCTCGTGAGAGCCGAGGAGGGCGTGGACGAGATTGGAGCCGATGAAGCCCGCTCCGCCGGTGACAAGTACGCGCATACGTAGACCTCCTACGGTGTTGGAGTCCCGGGGGTGTCCTCGAGACGCTGCATCTCACTCAGTTCTGCACGGACGATGAGGCGATAGGCGGCACTGTAGGGCGGGTGACACGCCGAGAGCGTGAGACTCGGCACGTCGGTCGTGCGCATCACCTCGACCTGGTCAGGCGTGACGGTGAACTTCTCGGTGACCTCGTAGGTGTAGCGGCGGTACGGCGAGAGGAAGTGGATGATGTCACCGGGCTCAAGGTCATCGAGGCGGCGGAAGGGCGCTCCGTACGTGGTCCGGTGCCCCGCGATGCCGACGTTGCCCGTCTCTCCCGGAAGATCGGTGTAGGTAATCCACCCGGGGCCCTTCTTCAGCTCATCACGTCCGGTGCCGAGGATCACGACTGCATCGAGGTCCATGCCCTCGATCACGAGCCTGCCGAAGATGTCGCCCTTCCCAAGGCCGGCCCAGTAGGCGACATCTTCTTCTCTCCACGTCTCCCAGCCGGTGAGCTCCGGGTCGGGCTCGTCGAGCAGCCGATCGGGAGAAGGGGCTCCCATCGAGCCGAGATCGGCGATCTGGGCTCGAAGCGCACCCTGCTCGCGTCCCGTCACGAAGTCGGTCACGAAGTAGTAGCTCACGAGGCCCAGCGCGACCCCGATGAAGATGTTTCCGAGCGCGTGCAGCGCGACCCGCGATGCGGGCCGCCGCTCGATTGCGGCGGTCTCAGCCGTGGATGTCACGAGTCGCCCGCCTTCCGGTTGCAGTCAGCTGCCAGGCCGCAACGAGTGTGACGGCCGTTACAGAACACTCTAAGGCTAAGCACGTTTCTTGCCGATATATCCGGTGTAAGAAACGTTGAAAGCCGCACATCTCCGCAGACTCCCCGCTCAAGGCACAGCACGCCGAAAGACGTGCTTCGCAAAGTCACGGGTCTACCGGAGGGCACGCTCGCCCTCCCACGACAGCCGGACCGCCGGGTACGAGATCTGGTCGAACCTGCTATCGGCCCGATCCCACCCATGCCACTCGGGAGGGACGGGCCGATGTGCGCACCAGGCTCGCAAGGGGTGTTCGGCAGATGAACGCACGGATCAAGAGGACCACCAGCGCGATGCGGTTCGCCGCGTTGCTGCTCACCGTAGCTCTTCTTGTGGGAGCTGCTCCCGCGACGGCCTCGACCGCCGAGATACGCTCGCTCGAGGTCAGCGCCAGGTTCGCATCGTCGCTCGAACCGGAAGCCACACCCGTTACCCCAGCACAGAAGACCGGCGCCGACGTTGCCGTGTCCGAGTCCCGCGCCGGGTATACCACGCCGCTCGCAAAGGCCAAGGCACCGCTGCCCAAGCCCGTCGTCAAGCCGGCACCGGCTCCCGCGCGCAGGTCTGCGGGCAGCACTACTGCAAAGGCCAGCAGCGCACCGAAGGCAAGCAGCGCGCCCGCAAGCTCGAGCGCCCCCAAACCTGCTTCGAACGCCTCCGCACCCGCTCCCAAGCCGGCTGCGTCCAGCGGGAACACGCTCGCACAAGCGCGCTCGATCCTGGCCTCCCGTATCGCGATGTACCCGATCCTCAGGGGTGCGACGGTGGAAATCGGCGATACCAAAGGCAATGCCTCGGCGATCTGCTACTACAAGTCAGGCCGGATCGTCATCAACGCCAACCACAAAGCGAGTCTCGAGCGAATCATCAACCACGAGATCTGGCACATCATCGACTGGCGCGACAACGGCAAGATCAACTGGGGCGAGAGCGTGCCCCCGAGCAACGCCGCGGACTTCCGCGGGTAGGGACAACGTTTGCGGTGAGGCCGGAGCTCGCCGTGTACGTGACAGAGCCCCGGCGGGGATAACCCCGCCGGGGCCCCTCATCGTCTACACCCGTACGGCGGTAGCCGGAGTACGGGTTAGGCGGCTTTGCGAGAGCGCCTGCGCAGTGCGGTGCCAGTGGCGGCCGCCGCGCCAGCCAGCGCGAGGAGACCGAGCAGGTCCGCGCCGGTGAAGGGCAGGAATGGCTCCTCCTCGACGGTTACTCTCCACGTGCTGCGATCGTTGTCGGGATTCTGGTCATCGGGATGAGTTACCACGACGACGTTGTCGAGGTAGGTGGTCCCATCAGGCATGTTCTCGGAGACGAGCATCTTGTAGGTGATCGTCCGGGAGGCGCCAGCCGCAAGCGGCTCGGCGAAGGTCCAGGTGATCTGACCGTTGGAGACAACACCGCCGGCAGCATCGACCACGGCAAGGTAGCGCTGATCGAACGTGTCGTCGACCACGTAGTCGGAGGCCGCGGCGCTACCGTAGTTGGTGATGACGATCGTGTAGGTGATGGCATCTCCGGGGTCGGCCTTCGTGCGGTCTGCCGACTTCTTCACCCCGAGATCCGGGAAGCCCAGGAACTCGTCGATGTCCACGAACGCCTCGTCCGTGTCCGTAACCGGCTCGCCCTCAGGGGGAGTTCCGGTCGCTACCACGACGTTCGTGGTCGGCTCCGTGATGGCAACCGTCCTCGTGAAGGTCTGCGACTCGCCGGGAGCGAGCTCGTCGATCGTCGCGATGATACCAAGGTGGTCATCGTCGATGAGAACGGAGGTCAGAGGCACGTTGCCGGTGTTCGTGACGACGAAGGTGTAGGTCACTTCGTCGCCCGCGAGCACGAGCGAGGAGCTCACTGACTTCTCGATGTCGATGGCAGGGCTCGAGCCGAAGTAGCTGGAGTCGTCATCGTCATCGACCACATCTTCGCCCTCCGGCGGGTTGCCGACCGCGGTTCCGACGTTCTCGTACTCGCCCTCTACTGCGATGCCCTCATGCTCGAGCGTCTCACTCTCGCCCGGCGCCAGGACGTCGATAGTGCCGATCAGGCCTTCGATGTCGTCGGTGACCTCGATGTCGGTGATTGTCACGTTACCGGTGTTGGTCACCTGGTAGGTCCAGGTGATCGGTGCACCGACAGGGATGTACTCGCCGTCGGCCCCGTTCGTGAGCTTGACGATCTCGAGTGCCGGGTTCTGCGGCAGCATGACCGTCTCGTCGTCCTCATCGGTCACCGGTGCTTCGTCAGGGCCGTAGCCGGTGACGAGCGCCTCGTTGTAGAACTCCCCGGCGTCGATGTCTGCCTGTGTGAGGTAGTACACGCCGGTAAAGGTCGTGGCGTCGGTGCCGCCGACGGCCAGCGAGAACAGCGGGTCACCCGAGACGATGACATCGCCGACCAGGTCGGTGACGCTGACGTTGTAAAGCGTCACGTTGCCGGTGTTGGCCACGGTGAACGTGTAGTTGACCGGCTCGCCCACATCGGCGAAGCCGTCAGCGTTGCTGTCGACCCACGTGCCGGACTTGACGATCGAGATCTCCGCGTTCCACGCCAGCTCGACGGTCTCGTCATCGGTGGCCGGGGCGGACTCATCAGAGTCGGCCGTGGCCACGTTGTAGACAAAGCCGTCGTCGATGTCGTCCTGGTCGACCGCATAGGTCGCGGTGTAGGTCCAGGACTCACCGACCTGCAGCAGGCCGTCGCTGTTGCTGTCACCCGAGACGTAGGTGATGGCGCTCAGTCCGGGCAGCGGGTCGGTGACGCTGATGTTGGAAAGCGTCATGTTGCCTTCGTTGGTCACGACGAACGTGTAGGTGATGAGCTCGCCGGGCTGCGGATAGCCGTCAGCACCGGCATCGAACACGCCGGTCTTGACGATCTTGATGACCGGGTTTTGCTCCATGTTGCCGAAGTTGTAGCCGTCGTACTGGAATCCAGGTGCGACGGTGACGGCGTGATACCCGGTCGCCGGATACGTCTGTGTGTAGCCCGTCTGCTGAATCTCGTAGACGCGAAGTGCGGTCGGACTCTGATTCGGCAGGTAGAAGTAGAGGCTGTAGGAGCCGTCCTCAAGGGTTGTCGTCTTCTCATCGATGCCCTCGTCGAAGACGCCGTTACCATTGATGTCGACCCAGATCTCCCAGCCTTCGAGGCCGACCTCATCGCCATCCATGACGCCGTTACCATTCAGGTCTCCCCACTTCATGCCGGTGATAGCGGATCCATACAGGATTCCCTGTGACATGAGTTGGTTGTCTTCTGACGCTGCGCCGCTCCACTGGTTGCTGCCGACAAGCATCTGATGATAGGGGGCGCCACTTATCCCTCCGGCGCCCATGTCTGGCCCCCACCCGATTCCGCTGACGGGAATTGGGTCGAGGCCAACAGCGATATGCCCAGCGTACAGAATCATCACTCTGTCTGCTGCGCCCTCCCACGTGACGGTGAACTTGACTGTGCTGTCGCCACTGGTTGAGCCGTAAAGGGCGGGATCGATGCTTACCACAACATTCGAGATGGGAGCGTTTCCGTAGACGTCAATCGTCCGATCGCCGTATCCGAGCGCCGTCTCGTAGGCCAGCTCCCGCTCAGCAGCAAACGGGCTCTCGGGGACTACGGCCGTAGCGTGGTACGGAAAGTCTGCGGAGGAGTAGTCCATCCACTTCCAGGAATCGCTCCACACTTGTCCACCGTACGCCTGGGCCGCGTCAATCGCCTGACTCCAACTGGTGATGAAGTCGTACGCGTACTTGCCGCCCTTGGTGAACTGGTACTCGAAGGTGACATAGCTCTGGGGAATCGAGGTCTCGGCGCCGGTGAGTACCAGTCGCTGCGGAACAGACATGCCTTCAACGTAGTCTGAGTTCTGATTGTTGAGGGCGCTTCCAATCCACTTCGGGGTCGTGTTCTCGAGTTGCCTGAAATCCCTCTTCGCCTTGCCAGATGTCGCGGCAACCTCGACCTCCGCGGGGGCCACGAGCATCGCGCTCATGTCGTCGCCTGCGGGAGCCTTGCTCTTCTTTGCCCCGGGAACTTGGATCTCATCCGCCGGCGCAGCCTCTTCGTCCTCGGCTGCAGCCTCTACTTCTTCGGGAGCAGAATCACCCTCTAGTGACGCATCAGCCGGGGCAACAGCTCCCGACGATTCCTCGCTCTCCTCCGGTACCATCATGCTCTCGATGGCTTCCGGATTACCCTCCTCGGCAAATGACGCGGGTACCGCACCTGCGATACCCGTGAACATCACGACGACAACCAGCGTGAGGTACGTCGTGAAAAGCCGGGAGAGCAGTGGCCTACGCCGTAGCGTTCGTGCCATGTCGCTCATCCCCTCATCTTCCGGACGCCCCCAAACCCTCGTGGGACCGGTCGATGAGAGAAAACAAAGACCGGCTCGTCTGTGACGGGCCGGTCTCACCACTGACTCCCCGCCGACGCATCGGTGACCGAACGCGTGTCGACGGATCTATGCCTCCCGAAAGGCGCCCGACGCATAGTCGGGCCCACGTATGAGTTTGTTAATGGACGTCATGTCCGGCTACCTAGAGTGACTATACCCACTCCAGGGGGCTCCTCGGGCATGAAACCAGTCATCCATAGGTATGAGCGAGGTAGGAATGATATGACAGAGCCCCGACGGGGAGAACCCCGCCGGGGCCCCTCATCGCACCAAGTCTGCAGGGCGGTAGCCGGAGTGCAGACTGGGCGATCCTGTTGGCCGGCCGGATCGTCCGATGGCGCCACCTGAGTCCAGCTTCGGCCGTAGCGCTATAACACCACTCGCACGTCGCCGCCGCAATACCACATCTGCCCCCACGCGGATCGCGGTGCCGGCGCGCAGCCGCATCGACCAAACTGCCCGTGTGAATGGAGCGTGGTTCTGCGAACGATGCAGCCGGAAGAAAGGCCAGTTCAGCGAGCATGCCGAAAGGCACAGACTTTGGTCAGCCCCCCTACCGCACACCAAGTCAGGCAAGCCGGCGTCGAATCGGCCTTCTACCGCAACAGCCGGCTTGTCCCCCGAGGGCCGGTCTCACCATTGGCTCCCCGCCGGGATCCTGGTGACCGATGTGATCCGGCGGATCGATGCCTCCCCTAAGCAACCGCAGAGTCGCGGCGTCTTCCACGAGAATATACCCGCGATGCGGACAGCGGCGCACCAATCCTCATCATCCATCGGTATGAGAGTGTCCCGCCGCCCGATACACCGGTCGGCGGCCTTTGCTCAGGTCTTACGCTTCTTCATGGTCGGGCGACACGACTTGACCAGAGCGTTCATGAGGACCTCGTCCATGGTGGCGACCGGGATGATCTTGAGCTCCTCGCGCACGTGCCCGGGCATGAGTTCCAGGTCGCGCACGTTCTCCTTCGGGATGAGGACCGTCCTGAGTCCCGCGCGGTGAGCGGCGAGCAGCTTCTCCTTCAGGCCGCCGATGGGCAGAACCCGGCCCCTCAGGGTGATCTCGCCGGTCATCGCGATGTCGCGGCGCACCGGGCAGCCAGTGAGCACCGAGGCAAGGGCAGTGGCCATCGTGATTCCCGCCGAGGGCCCGTCCTTGGGAATGGCGGCTGCAGGCACGTGGATGTGCATGTCGAACTTGTCGGCGAAGTCCGGTTCGATCTCGAGCTCGGTAGTGCGGGTCCGGATGTACGACACCGCCGCTTGCGCCGACTCCTTCATCACGTCGCCGAGGTGACCGGTGAGCGTGAGACCGCCCTTGCCCGGCATCTTGGTGGCCTCGATGGTGATGACGTCGCCGCCCACCTCGGTCCACACGAGGCCGGTTGCGGCTCCTATCTCATCCTTCTCCTCTGCAAGTCCGAACGAGAACTTGGGCGGCCCTAGATACTTGTGTAGCGTGCGGCCGGTGACCCTCGTCTTGCTCTTCTTCCCTTCGACGACCTTGCGGGCGACCTGCCTGCAGACCATCGCGATCGTGCGCTCGAGGTTGCGGACCCCCGCTTCGCGCGTGTACCGGCGGACCATCTCGCTGAGCGCGGAGCCATCGAACTCGAGCTTGCCCCTGGTCAGCCCGTGTTCCTTCAGCTGCTTGGGGATGAGGTACTGCTCGGCGATGTGGACCTTCTCCTCCTCGGTGTACCCGGGGAAGTGGATGACCTCCATCCGGTCCCGCAGCGCCGGAGGTATCGGGTCGAGCAGGTTCGCCGTCGTGATGAACATCACGTTCGACAGGTCGAAGGGCGCCTCCAGGTAGTGGTCCTGGAAGGCGAAGTTCTGCTCGGGATCGAGCACCTCGAGCAGCGCCGACGTCGGATCGCCCCGGAAGTCCATGCCGACCTTGTCGATCTCGTCCATCATGAAGACCGGGTTGTTGGTGCCCACCTGGCTGATCGACTGGATGATGCGTCCCGGCAGCGCGCCCACATACGTGCGCCGGTGACCGCGGATCTCGGCCTCATCGCGAACTCCGCCGAGCGACATGCGGATGAATTCGCGCCCCAGAGAACGCGCGATCGATTTGCCGATCGACGTCTTACCGACACCGGGCGGCCCGACGAAGCACAGGATCGGACCGCGCATCCGGTCGGTGAGCTTGTGGACCGCGAGGTACTCGAGCACCCGCTCCTTGACCTTCTCGAGTCCGTAGTGGTCCTCGTCAAGGATCTGCTGGGCCTCCACGAGGTCCAGCTTCTCCTCGGACTCGGCGTTCCACGGCAGGCCGATCAGCCAGTCCAGATAGGTACGGATCACGCTCGTTTCCGCCGCCGCTGGTGGCATCTTCTCGAGGCGCCCGAGTTCCTTGAGGGCCTTCTCCTCGACCCGCTCGGGCATCGCCGCCTCGGCGATCTTCTCCTTGTACTCGTCGACCTCGGCCTGGACCTCGTCGAGGTGACCGAGTTCCTGCTGGATGGCCTTGAGCTGCTCGCGCAGGAAGTACTCCCGCTGCGTCTTGGTCATCTGATCCTTCACGCGACTCTGAATCTTGGAACCCAGTTCGAGCAGCTCGATCTCCTTGCGCAGGAAGGTGCTCGCGCGCTCGAGGCGTGCGAACGGCTCGAGCGCCTCGAGGATCTCCTGCTTCTCCTCGACCTTCAGATTGAGGTGGAAGGCGATGAAGTCGGCGAGGCGCCCGGGCTCCTCGATCGCAGCGGCCGCCATCTGCACTTCCTGCGGGATGGGCTTGCCGAGCTCCGATGCCCGGCCGAAGTCGTGGACGAGTGCGCGCATGAGCGCCTCGGTCTCCATGTCGACCTCTTCGGACTCCTCGATCGGCTCGATGCGTACGAGGTAATACGGGTCGGTCTGCACGAACTCGACGATGCGTATCCGCTGCTGGCCCTCGACGAGTGCCTTGGCGGTGCCGTCGGGCAACTTGAGCTCCTGCATGATGGAGGCCACGCACCCGATCTCGTAGATGTCGTCCGGCCCCGGGTCCTGGGTCTCTGCATGCTTCTGCGTGACGAGCGCCACCAGATGCCCCTCGCGCATCGACTCCTCGAGTGCATTGATCGAGCGCTCGCGACCCACGAACAGCGGCACGACCAGGTTCGGGAAGAGTATGAGGTCCCTGAGTGGAATCAGGGGCAGCACATCGGGTATGGCACGAACGTCGCTTTGCTGAGACATCGCGGCGTGGTTCCTTTCGTCGTCTCCGTGCGATAATCATTCTGCCCTAATCTTCTGCACCATACACGACACACCTACCCTCTCATCGCAGGTAGGTGCCGATACCGAACCGTTGGAGCGCACGTGACGCCCACCGAACACCGGCCGGAGTGGCCCATCGGCCGCAGGGCCGTGACCATCATCCTGTCCGCCTGCCTCGTCGCCGGCATCGCGTTGCCATACCCGGGAGCATCGGCTGCACCCACGGCAGAACTGGCACCCCTCAGCATGCAACCGGACGGCGTCACCGTGGACACCGGACCGCTCTCGGTTCCGGCGGATGGCTCGTTCCGGATCGGCGTGGACGTCGATGTCCCCGAGCCGACCTCCTACCTCGAGGTCCGCTTGCAGATCCACCGGCCCACGGGACGCCTGCTGTTCCAGCGGACCGAGATCCGGAGCGATGTCGAGACCGGCACGGTGGATGTCGAGTTCGGCCGCGAGCTGGCCGACCTGGGGCTGCGGCCCGACGCGTACCCCTACGAGATCAGGGTGCGCATGCAGGCCGACGAAGTCGTAGAAAGGGTCGCGACCGGGTTCCTTCTGGTGCACGAGCCCGATCCCGGGGTCACCCCGGTCGCCCTTGCGGTCCGCATCTCCTCGACCCCGCGGTTCGACCCGCAGGGCCATCTCGTGACCGATCCCGCGCGCTCCACCGCCGCACTCGAACAAGCCGAGGCGTTGGCGCGAGCGGTACTCGACGACCCTTCGCTGCGTCTCACTCTGGCGATCGCACCCGTCACCCTCGACGAGTGGTCCCGGATCTCCCAGGGCTTCCTGCTCGCCGAGACCGAGGAGGGCCTCGTCGAGGTAGCCGCGGACGAACCCGGTCCGGCCAGGTACGCCGCTGCACTCGATACACTGCGCGAGGCGCTGGCGACCGGTCGTCTCGAACTCCTCGACGTGCCCTACGCCGACCCCGACATCGCCGCGCTCGCGGCCACCGACCGCCTCGGGGACCTTGCCGCGCACTACTCGCTGGGGCTCTCCACGTACCTTGCAGCGCTGGAGACCTCGCCTTCGGCAGGCACCGCGGTGTCACACGATCAGATTCCCGCTGCAGCGCTGGACGTGCTTGGAGAGCGTGGCATCCAGTTCGCGCTGATCGCTCCCCGGGACGATCAGACGACAGGCGCGACCACCGAGCTGGCCTCCGAGCGGACCGCCGGGGGCCTGTACCGCATCGAGGGCTCGAGAGTGCGCGCGCTCGTGCTCCACCCCGAAGTCTGCGAGGCGCTCGAACAAGGGGCCGCCTCCGCGGGCACGCTGCTCGCGTTCCGCCACGCGATCTCCGAGAACGCAGCAATGCCCATCGTCACCCTCACCGACCTCGGCCCGGGGCGCTCCGGCTCGATCGAATCGGTCATCGAGCTTGCGGGACTCCTCAACGGGGCCGAGTGGGCACGAGTGACAACCGCGTCGGATGCCGTCGGCATCCCGGGGCGACAGACGTACGCTCCCCCGGAGACCATCGAGATGACTCCGACCCCCCCGGCCGGATACTGGGGCGAGGTCGCCGAGGCACGGCGCTATGCGTCCGCGCTCGAGTACGCAGCCGGACCGAGCGACCCTGACGCGCGCCTGGCCGTGGAGGCTTCGCTCGTTGCCCAGAGTTCGAGATGGGCAGGCGCGGACGGGCGCTGGAGCATGGCCGACCGCGGGCGCGCATTCGCCTCCACGGCGCAGCGCCTTTCCAGCGGCGTACTCGATCAGGTCATCCTCACCGCAAAGGACGTTACCCTTGCCGGTCCGAAGGGCGACGTGCCCATCAGCATCGAGAACGGGTCCGCCAAGGACCTGACGGTAGAACTGAGGATGCACGCAGACGACATGCAGATCGCCGGCGATGGACAACAGATCATCGTCCTGCGGCCGCAGGAGAACTTCCACACGGTCGCCGTCGACTTGCGCTCCGCGCTTGCCGACAGACTCGTTACCGAAGTGTGGGCCGGTGAGGTGATGCTGGCCTCGAGCAGCAGCGTGGTGCGCGCCTCGTATCTCGACCGCCTTGCGGTGGTCGGTGGTGTCATCGTCATTCTCCTCGGCCTGCTTCTCTTTATCAGAAGACGCGTTCGTGCGGCCGATGCTGATAAGATGCCCAAGGAAGCTCATGAGGGGCCCGAAGAGGGAACGACGCCGTGAAGAAGATCCTCATCATCGCACTTGTAGTGGCGCTCGCCGTGACCTTCGTCCACGATCTGGGTGCGTACGTGAGCACACGGCGAGCGGTCGTCGAAGCTGCGCGCGATGCCGCTGACGTGGCTGCGGGACTCGCTTCGAGTGGACGCGACGCAGCTGCACGCGCCGCCGCGGACAAGGCGCTCGAGCGCGATGTCACCGTCTACCTGTACAACCAAGATGAGACGCGAGTCGAGGTGTGGGCGAAGAAGGAGCTCGAGGGTACGTGGGTCTACCAGCCCGTTACGGGGCTCATCGAGGGCAGACCCGCCGATCAGCCGCCCGTGCTCGAGTACTACGCATCGACACCGATCCGGTAAGAGACTGGAGATCCGCCCGCTGATGAAGATCATCGTGATCGATACAAACGTGCTCCTTGCGGATCCGCAGTCTCTGCTGGCGTTCCCGGATTCGGAGGTTGTGATTCCGGAGACCGTCCTCGGCGAGTTGGACAAGCTCAAGACCTCGCGCGTCGATCCGGACCTCCGGTTCAGAGGACGTGAGGTCTCCCGGATCCTCTTCGAGCTGTCCGAGCAGGGCAGTCTCATCGGCGGCGTCGACCTGCCGGATGGTGGGCGGCTGCGCGTCGTCCCGCTCGACTCCGACGTGCCCACGCCCGAGGGACTCACCACACGCAACGCTGACGATCGCATCCTCGCCGTGGCGTTTCAGCTGTGCCACTCGGGTGGCTGCACCGACGGTCTGACCATGGTGACCAACGACCTCAACATGCTGCTCAAGGCGCAAACCTACGGTCTGGAGGTCGAGCGCTACGCCGACGGGCCCGACGGGGGCTTCGCGAAGCGCTACATCATCAGGCCCTTCCAGCGCTACCGGGTGCCCCTGGGGATCCTCGGGACCTCGCTTGCCGTTTTCGCAGCGATCATCGTTCTCGTGATCTGGGGCCCGGGGGCCCGCGACTCGGCTCCGTCGGCGGTGCCGGTTGAGTTCCGAGACCAGCTCCCGGCCGCGCAGCAACGGATCCTCGACTACCTCACCATCCTCGAGAGGGACGAGGCCAACCTCGATACCCGCCTCTCGCTCGCAAACCTCTACTACGAACTGCGTCTGAGCACCGGGGACATCCGATACTCATCGCTCGCGGTAAGGCATTATGAGCGATACCTGGAGCTTCGGCCCGAGTCATCGGACGTGCGCGCCGACCTCGCCGCCTCGTACTTCTACGGGGGCCAGACCGATCGCGCGATCCAGGAGGCAGCGCGCATCCTCGAACAGGATGCCGAACACGTGCAGGCGACGTTCAATCTCGGCGTCTTCTACTGGCGTGGCAGGCAGGACTTCGCGGCCGCGGCCACGCAGTTCGCCAGGGTGATCGAACTGACGGCGAACGGGGACGAGCAGGCGCAGTCCGTCAACCGCGAGGCGACCGCTGCGCTCGAACAGGTGCGCCAGGAGGCTGCGGACGCCGGTCAGCCACTTCCCGAAGGAGGGACCTTCTAGCATGCGGACCGTCGACATCGCGATAGTCGGTGCGGGGCCGGCAGGCCTGACCGCCGCGCTCTACGCATCCCGCGCCAGGGCGAGCACCGTGGTCTTCGAGCGCGGAATCCCCGGCGGCCAGATCGTCACCACCGACTGGATCGAGAACTATCCCGGCTTCCCGAAGGGGCTCTCCGGTCAGGAGCTCGGTGACCTGATGCTCGCGCAGGCCGAGGAGTTCGGCGCCGAGGTCAAGCCGTTCACGAACATCACATCGATCCGGCCCGAAGACCTCGACTTCGTCGTAACGACCGAGGACGGCGAGGAGTACCTGGCGCGCGCGGTCATCATCGCGACGGGCGCGATCCCGAAGAAGCTCGGCGTTCCGGGTGAGGCCGAGTACACGGGCCGCGGCGTTTCGTGGTGCGCCACATGCGATGGAGCGCTCTACAAAGACAAGACGGTGTGCGTTGTCGGCGGTGGAGACGCAGCTGTCGAGGAAGCGCTCTTCCTCACCAAGTTCGCAGCCAGGGTCCACATCATCCACCGCCGCGACGAGCTGCGCGCGACCAAGTGCATCCAGGAGCGGTGCTTCGAGAACGAGAAGATCGAGATGCAGTGGAGCCGGGTTGTCTCGGCGATCGAAGGCGACGGCTCGAAGGTGACCGGCGCGCTGCTCCACTCCACGTCGGGGGCGGACGATCTGCTGCTGCCCGTCGACGGTGTCTTCATCTTCGTAGGCGTCGATCCGGTCAACGAGGTGGGTTCCGACCTTGTCGACCTGAACGAGAACGGGTACATCAAGATAGACCACGACGGTCGCACGTCGTGGCCGGGGCTCTACGCGGCCGGTGATGTCACCGACTCAGACCTCAAACAGGTCATCACCGCGGCCGCCAAGGGCGCCTCGGCAGCGTTCGAGGCACTGCGCTTCATCGATGAGAAGGTCTGCGCCGTCTAGGCGCACCACGGAAGGAGACAAAGGATGAGCGATGCGTTGATCCAGGTCACTGATGCCGGATTCGAGAACGACGTTGTCAAGTCGGACAAGCCGGTCGTGCTCGACTTCTGGGCGCCGTGGTGCGGTCCGTGCCGCATGATGGAACCCGTCTTGAAGGAGCTTGCCGAGGAGTACGGCGACAAGATCGTGGTCGGCAAGCTCAACGTCGACGAGAACCCTGCGACCGCGCAGAAGTACGAGATCCTCTCGATCCCCACGCTGTTGATCTTCAGCGGGGGCGAGGTGGCCAAGAAGCTGGTCGGCGCGATGCCCAAGAAGCGTCTCGTCGAAGAGCTCGCCCCCTGGGTCGGTTAGCCTGCCTGAACCCCGACCGGCTGCCACGCATCATCGGCGGCCGGTCGGGGTTCTTCCCCTCATATACCGAAGGCGAGGTAGATCCCTATCTGTGAGACCGGCGTCCATACCGGACAACTCAAACTGATGATCGCGCAGGTCGACGACTCGCTCGCGATGGCTCAGCAGTGGCTGGAGCAGATCCATCACCTGGCGGACCACGCCGAGGAGCCCGATGGTAGCGCCCTGGTCGCACAGGCGACCGTCCTGCTCGGCGAGGCACGCGCGAAGCTGCAGTCATCGACCGAGCTCATCGGGAACGGGCCCGGCAAGGCCAGCGTCGAGCGCGTCTAGCCCTGCCGGAGGTCCTGCACGGAACACACCGGGCACCCCTGCATGCCGAGAGGTCGTTCCAGCCCGCTCCTCTCGAGCAGCGCGGCATCGGCAAACACCTCGGCCGTCGGGCCGTCAGCCGTGATCGTCCCGCCGCTCATCACGATCGTGCGCTCGCACAGAGCCACGGCCATGTCCAGGTCGTGTGTAGCGATGATCTTCGTGTGCTCGAAGGTGGCGAGCAGTTCGATGAGCCGCCGCCTGGCGCGCGGATCGAGCTCCGAGGAGGGCTCGTCCATCACGAGCGCGCTCGGGCACATCGCAAGGACGGTGGCTATCGCCACTGCCCGCTTCTCGCCGCCGGAGAGCCGGTGAGGCGGCCGCTCCTTCAGGTGCGTCGCACCCACGCGTGCGAGCGCGTCATCAACCCGGGCCGTGACTTCCTCGGGTGGTAGCCCCAGATTCATCGGACCGAACCCGACGTCCTCGGCCACGCTCGGCATGAAGAGCTGGTCGTCCGGGTCCTGGAAGACCATCCCGACCGACCTGCGGATGTCGTGCAGCGTCGTCTTGGTGACCGGCACGTCGCCGATCCGCACGCTCCCCCCGGAGGGGACGAGGAACCCCATCAGGTGCATGAGCAAGGTCGACTTGCCGGCCCCGTTAGCGCCCACCAGTGCGATCGACTCACCGTGTCCCACGAAAAACGACACTCCCGAGAGCGCAGCGGTGCCGTCCGGATAGCGGAAGGACACGTCCCTGACTTCAATAGTGTGGTGACTCACCTCATCGCCCCCATCACGAGCGCACCGAGCGTCACCGGCACGTTCACCAGCCGAAACACGACGAACGCAGCGGACCATCCGAGCACGAATACCGCATCCCGGATCCCGAAGTGCAGAGAGGTCGCAAGCCGCACCTCCCCGTCGAAGGCGCGTGCAAGCATCGCCTGGTAGATGCGTTGGGCGCGCGCGTAGGTTCGAAGCAGCAGCTGGCCGAGGATCTGAACGTAGACGCCGAGCCCCATGCCCCGCCTACCGAACGATCTGAGAGCGCGCGCTCTGGCCATGCGCATCGTCTCTCCGCCGAGCACGAAGATGTAGCGGTAGAGCAGCAGGAGCTGGGTCACCAGGACGTCGGGCAGGCCCATCCGTCGCAGACCAAGACAGACACCGGAGAAGCTCGTCGTGGCAATGAGCACGAGAGCGGCGATCGTCGTGAGGAAGAAGCGTGCGAGTATGGAGGCGTACGAGACCCATCCACCGGAGATGCCGAGCCCGCCGATCTGGATGATGACCTCCCGGTCGAGAAGCGGGTTGAAGATGCCCACGAACACGGCGAACGGAGCAACGGCCAGCAGCTTGCGGAGGAGGAAGCCTGCAGGCAGGTCGGCCACTGCGATCAGCGCGACCGGGAAGATGACGAACGGGATCATCGGCACGAGGTCGTAGGAACCGAACGAAACGACGCACACCAGGAACACCAGTGTCGTGAAGACCTTCGCGCGGGGGTCGAGCCGGTGCACGGGGGTGTCGTTGTAGGACAGGCGATCGAGTCGGCCTAGATCGTAGAGGCCCTCCTCCAACACCGACATCGGGTCATCAGCTCCCTCAGACGAGGTCCTGGCCGGTGGTGGTCGCCACGAACTTGCCGTGCTTGACACCTTTCGTGCCGATCAGCTCGGATGCGATCCGGCCGATCGCGTGTGGCGCACCCCGCAGGACAAGGACTTCGAGGCAGTGGTCGTGGTCGAGGTGCACGTGAAGGGTCGAGACGATCTCGTGATGGTGGGTGTGCTGCTGCGCCGTGAGGCGCTCCGCAAGATCGGACGCGTGGTGGTCGTAGACGAGCGTGACGGTGCCGACCGCCTCCCCCTCGCCCGACATCCACTGCTCCTCGACCAGTGACGCGCGCATGAGGTCGCGGACCGCCTCGGAGCGGTTGACGTAGCCCTTCTCGGCAATGAGCGTGTCGAAGCGGTCGAGCAAGCGGTCGTCGGCAGAGACGCCGAACCGGACGACTCCGGACACGATGCACCTCCCTCGTATCGACACCGTGCCACCGGCGGCGCTGGTTCGTGCCACGCCGCGCATGACCCCGGAGCACTTCGTGTGAATGGCCCCGGAGGTGTTGACTCCGGTGTTCCCGGTGCCTACCTTCGAAGACACATAGTAGCACGCCTCCTCGAATGGTGGCACGCGCAGAGTGCGGAGCCTGCATTCGTCCGAGGCCGATCCGCAAGCCGGGAGGGCCCTGTCATGCACATGTCCGACGCGCTCATGACCCCGATGGTGGGCGGCGCCATGTGGGGCGCGACCGCAGTGGCCACCGCATACTGCGCCAAGAAGGTCCGCGAGGACCTCGACGAGAGCAAGATCCCGCTGATGGGTGTGGCGGGCGCATTCGTCTTCGCAGCTCAGATGCTCAACTTTTCGATACCCGGCACCGGCTCGAGCGGGCACATCGGTGGCGGACTACTGCTGGCCGCCCTCCTCGGTCCCTACGCGGCCTTTCTCGTCATCGCATCCGTGCTAGGGGTACAGGCGCTCTTCTTCGCCGACGGGGGGCTCCTCGCACTTGGCGCAAACGTCTTCAACCTCGGTTTCTTCCCGGCGTTCATCGCGTTCCCCCTCGCCTACCGCAGGATCGTGGGCAATGACCCGACGAGGTCCCGGATCGTGACCGGCAGCATCGCCGCTGCCACGATCGGTCTGCTGCTGGGCGCTGTGGGCGTGATCCTGCAGACAACGACCTCAGGCATCGCGGAACTCCCGTTCGCTGCGTTCGCTGCTCTGATGCTGCCGATCCACCTGGCGATCGGAGTGGTCGAGGGACTCGTCACCGCCGGCGTACTCCTCTTCGTCTACCAGGCGCAGCCAGAGATCCTCGCACGCTCCACAGGCGGCCGAGAGCTTTCAGGGCCGAAGATGAAGCCCGTGGTGATCGGGCTGCTTGTCGCAGCGCTCGTCTCGGGCGGCGCGGTGGCCTGGTTCGCATCCGCCGATCCCGACGGCCTGGAGTGGGCGATAGGAGGCGTCGCGGGCACCGATGAGATCGAGGGGCCGACCGCGGGGACGCACGAGCGCGCGGGTGCGCTGCAGAAGCGCCTGAGCTTCCTGCCTGCCTACGGCTTCCGCGAGGGAGATACACGGGCTGCCGCGGGTGGCGGTGGCGGCTCCGGGCCGCCCGTCGAGCTCGGGACCACCGTCGCAGGAATCGTCGGGGCTCTCATCACGCTGGGAGCCGTCGCGCTGGTCGGGGTCGTCCTCCGGCGTCGCTCCGCATCGTAGGCAGCCGGCGCCTCGTAGAGCAGCAGCGGCTCGGGCAGGACTCGACCGGGCTGCGCTGCTACAATGCCGGTGTGACGAAGCACCAGCATAACAAGGGCAAGCCCCCGGTATCCCGTGACACTGACACGATGGACGCGGCTCCGACGTACTTCGAGTGCCCGCGGTGCGGCTTCCTCTCCGCGGACCTGTCGTTCGGCGCCGGCGAGACACCGTGCCCCTACTGCGGAGCAGCGGGTGACTCGCGCCGGGTCTTCCCGACGGAGCGCCTGCGCCGCCTCGATTCCCGGATTCGCCGTTACCGCAGCGAGGGCGAGTCCGAGATCGTCGTCATACTCGTAGCCGCCTTTCTCGAAGCGATCCTCGAGGACATCATCGACCGCATCCTCGCGGCGCGCGGCGCGGACCTTAGCGTGCGCGAGGTCGTGCTCGACGGGCAGCGGGCGATCGGTGGCCGCATCGGCCGGCTCTTCCCGCACCTCACCGGCGAGCAGTTCGAGGAAGCCGCCGCCGAACTCGGTTACGAGCGTTTCCCTGCGCGTTGGCGCGAGGTGCGTACAGCGCGCAACGCCTTCATCCACGACTCGCCGTTCAACGGGCCCCAGGAGACGATCGACGCCGAGATGGCGAAGCAGTCGATGGACCTCCTCGACCAGGCGTACCAGCTCTTCGTGCTGATCAACAACCGCTTTGTCGCCAGCACCCATGAACCGCGGTGCGCCCCCGCTGACGGCCTGTGAGCCCCGCGCGGTGAAGGCTCTCTCCCTGCACATCACCGGTATCGTCCAGGGCGTCGGCTTCAGGCCCTTCGTCTACAACCTCGCGCGCTCCTCCGGGCTGGAGGGCTGGGTGCTCAACTCCTCCGAGGGTGTGTTCTGTCTCGTGCAGGGCGACGCGCCGGTGGTGGACGGCTTCCCCGAAGCGGTGCGCTCCGGCGCCCCTCCCATGTCGCTCATCGAGGCGATAGTCGCCGAGGAGGTGGAGCCCGAGGCGCTTACCGGCTTCTCGATACGGGAGTCTGCCGAGGTGGATGGGGCCATGACCCTCGTCTCGCCCGACATCGCCACGTGCGCCGCGTGCACAGACGAGCTCTTCGACCCGACCGACCGCCGTCACGGCTACCCCTTCATCAACTGCACCAACTGCGGTCCCCGCTTCACCATCATCGACGACGTGCCCTACGACCGTCCCTCGACGGCGATGCGCGAGTTCGAGATGTGCCCGCAGTGTGCGGCCGAGTACGCAGACCCCTCCGACCGGCGCTTCCACGCACAACCAGACGCGTGCTTCGTGTGCGGCCCCCGGCTCTACCTCGAACTCGCCCCCGACACGTCCGCGCCCGAGGGGCTGCCCGAAGACGCGGGGTACGACGACGAGCGCGTCGCGCGTCACCACCGTGACGAAACGCTCGAACGAGCCCGAAGTGAGGCGATCCTTGACGCCACCGCGTCGCTCCTGCTCGACGGGCACATCGTCGCGCTCAAGGGCCTCGGCGGCTTCCACCTCGCATGCGACGCCACGAACGAGGAGGCCGTCGCCATGCTGCGCAAGCGCAAACAGCGATGGGGCAAGCCCCTGGCGATCATGGTCTCCACGCTCGAGGACGCCGAGGCGCTCTGCGAGCTCACGCCTGCCGAGCGTGCGCTGCTCTCGGGAACCGCCCGACCCATCGTCCTCGCGCGCAGACGCGGCTCCGCCGGGCTCGCGTCCCCGGTCGCCGGTGACCTGCCCGACCTCGGCATCATGCTGCCCTACACACCGCTGCACCACCTGTTGCTGGCCTCCGTGGGACGCCCGCTCGTGATGACCTCGGGCAACCTCTCCGACGAGCCCATCGCGACCGGCAACGCAGAAGCGCTCGAACGGCTCTCCCCCGTCGCCGACGCCTTCCTCGTTCACGACCGCGACATCCGCTCGCGCTACGACGACTCGGTCGTGCGAGAGATAGCCGGGTTCACACAACCGGTACGTCGTGCGCGAGGCTATGCCCCGCACCCGATCGCGCTTCCCTTCGAGACCGACGTCGACATCCTCGCAGTCGGCCCGGAGCAGAAGAACACCTTCGCCCTGCTGACCAAGGGCTACGCGTTTGTCTCGCAGCACATCGGCGATATGGAGAACGCGCTCACGCTCGAGCACTTCCACGCGACGCGCGAACTCTACGAGCGGCTCTTCCGGGTACACCCGACTCTGATCGCTCACGATCTGCACCCGGAGTATCTCTCCACCAAGTTCGCGCTTGCGCTCGACCTGCCGAGGGTCGGCGTCCAGCACCATCACGCCCACATCGCCGGCGTAGCAGCCGAGCACGGTGTGCACGACCCGGTCGTGGGCATCGCGTTCGACGGCACCGGCTACGGCGATGACGGCCACATCTGGGGCGGCGAAGTGCTGCTGTCGACCTGGGAGAGGTACGAGCGCGTCGCGCACCTCCGCGAGGTGCCGCTGCCCGGCGGAGCGGCCGCCATCCGCCGGCCCGCACGCATGGCGGTCGGTACGCTGCTCGGCATCGATCCTGCACTGCTCCATCACCCCGGGGCCCGCCCGCTGCTCTCCCGGCTCGCCGACGGCGAGGAGCGGCTCTTGCGCCAGATGGTCGAGCGCGGAGTCAACTGCCCGCCCACCTCCTCGATGGGCCGGCTCTTCGATGCGGTCTCCGCACTCGCGGGGGTGCGCGACGATGCGATCTACGAGGGGCAGGCCGCCATCGAACTCGAGGCGGCGATCGACCCTGAGGCCGCCGGGGCGTACGCGTTCGACATCACCGCGGGTGGGCCTTCAATCATCGACCAGCAGCCGGTGATCGAGGCGGTTCTCGCTGACGTAGCAGCCGGAGTGAGCGCGTCGGTTATCGCTGCACGCTTCCATCGGGCGGTCGTGGGCTGTATAGTCACTATGGGGAGGATGACTGCTGCGAGCGCCGGCACACGCCACGTGGTGCTTTCAGGAGGTGTCTTCCTCAATCGTTTCGTGCTCGAAGGTGCATGGCAGGGAATACTCGGTACAGGGCTTGAACCCCTGACGCACGTACGCCTGCCCGTGAGCGACGGTTCGGTGTCCTTCGGACAGGGAATCGTTGCATGGTCGCGAAGGCACGAGGTGTGACGGCGGACGCGTTCCGTACGCGGTTCGTCGTTCGTCGCGAAGGAGGTACGCACGTATGTGTCTCGCAATACCGGCTCGTGTGACCACGCTCGGCGAGAACAATATGGCCGAGGTCGACATCATGGGCGTCACCCGTCACGTGAGTCTCGACCTCGTTCCCGAGGCGAACGCAGGAGACCACGTACTCGTTCACGCCGGCTTCGCGATCCAAGTCGTTGACGAGGAGTTCGCCAAGGAAACGCTCGAGCTGCTCCTCCAGCTCGATATGTTCCAGCCCGACGAGGCGTAAGGGCATGGACCTCTCGGGATTCCGCGACCCGGCAGTCGCCGGACGCCTGATCGAAGCCATTCACACGATTGCAACGCGCCCCATGACGTTCATGGAGGTCTGCGGCACGCATACCGTCGCTATCGCCAAGAACGGCCTGCGCGACGTGCTTCCCGGATCGATCCGCTTGCTCTCCGGCCCGGGCTGTCCGGTGTGCGTGACGAGCAATGCCGACATCGATACCGCCATCGAATTCGCCCGCCAGCCCGGCGTCATCGTCACTACCTTCGGCGACATGATGAAGGTCCCGGGGTCCCGCTCCTCACTCTCCCGCGAGAAGGCCGACGGGCGCGACGTGCGGATCGTGTACTCCCCTCTCGACGCGCTCGCTCTTGCAGGGCGTGAGCCGGACAAGCAGGTCGTCTTCATCGGCGTCGGCTTCGAGACGACCGTGCCGCTCATCGCAGCCGCGATCAAACGCGCAGCCGGGTCCGGACTCGGCAACTTCTCGGTCTACTCGGCCCATAAGACGGTGCCGCTGGCACTCGAGGCTCTCGTCAACGATCCCGAGGTCGCGGTCGAGGGCCTCATCCTCCCGGGTCACGTGTCATCGATCATCGGCCTGGAGCCCTACCGTTTCCTCGCCGAGGAGTACTCGGTGCCGAGCGTCATCACCGGATTCGAACCCGTCGATGTCCTGCAGGGTGTCTGGATGCTGGCAAAGCAGCTCGCGGAGGGACGCGCCCAGATCGAGATCGCCTACACGCGCGGCGTGCCCGAGGGAGGCAACCCGACCGCCCTGGCGCTGATCGACGAGGTCTTCGAGCCGACCGACGCCGAGTGGCGCGGCATCGGGGTCATTCCGGGGACCGGGCTTGCCATCCGCGGGGCCTTCGAGGCGTACGACGCGCTCACGCGGGTCCCTGTCAACCCCGAGCCGCCACGGGAGATCCCGGGGTGCCAGTGCGGCGAGGTCCTGCGCGGCGTGACGCTGCCGTACGAGTGCCGCTTGTTCGCAAAGGCGTGTACGCCCGAGCACCCGGTGGGACCATGCATGGTCTCCTCGGAAGGCTCGTGCGCAGCCTACTACCGCTATACGGATCACGGTAAGTCGTAGAGACCGGGACGCCGGCCACAGGCGGCGTGGACCAGAACGGGAGAGCCATGTCGCAGGACACGATCCTTCTCGCACACGGCAGTGGCGGCACGTTGATGCGCAGACTGATCGACGAGGTATTCGTCACGGGCTTCGGTGATGCCGGCTCACCCGCGCTGGACGACGCCGCCTCCCTCGACGTCCCGGACGGCCGCATCGCGATGTCGACCGACACCTACGTCGTCTCCCCGCTCTTCTTCCCCGGTGGAGACATCGGGCGCATCGCAGTGTGCGGGACCGTCAACGATGTCGCCACCTCGGGCGCGCGGCCGCTCTACCTCTCGGTCGGCTTCATCCTCGAAGAGGGGTTGCCGATCGCCGATCTCAAGCGCGTGCTCGTCTCGATGCACGAGGCTGCTAACGAGGCTGGTGTGCGCATCGTGACCGGCGACACGAAGGTGGTCGAGCGCGGACACGGTGACGGAGTCTACATCAATACGGCAGGCGTGGGGGTGCTGGCGACCGGTGTCTCGCTATCGGGCGTCAACTGCCGTCCGGGAGACGTGGTGCTGCTCTCAGGCACGCTCGGCGATCACGGGATCACCGTCGTCTCGACCCGCGAGGGTCTCGAGTTCTCCACCGACCTGCGCTCCGATGCGGCGCCGCTCAATCACCTCGTGGCCGCCGTCCTCGAGGCCGCGCCGGACGTGCGCTGCTTCAGGGACCCCACGCGTGGAGGACTCGCCTCCACGCTGAACGAGATTGCCAGCGCATCCGGAGTCTCGATCACGGTCGACGAGACCTCCGTACCCGTGCGTGACCAGGTCCTCGGTGCCTGCGAGATGCTCGGCTACGACGTCTACCAGGTCGCAAACGAGGGCAAGATGGTCGCGGTCGTCCCGGCCGATCAGGCAGAGGCAGCGCTCGCTGCTATGCGTGGTGCGCCATACGGTGACGACGCCGCGATCATCGGCGAGGTCGGAGACTCACCAGCCGGCACCGTCTACGTCCGCACCGCCTTCGGCGCGACGCGCATCATGGACATGCTCGTGGGCGAGCAGCTGCCGAGGATCTGCTAGCGGCCCGGCCGCTTGGAACGGGCGAACTTTGACTCCTCTTCTGCGCCAGACCCAGGCCTCGGGATACGCCCGCATCTTCGCTGCTGCGACGGTCTGGGGTTCGATAGCGCTCCTGGTCCGAGCGACGGACGCGCATCCCGCGGTGATCGTGTTCTGGCGCGTGCTTTTCGCCGCGATCGCCATCGGCATCTATCTTGCCGTCAAGAGACGCCTGCACGAGCTGCCGGCGCTTCCGCGACACATGAAGATCCGCATCGCCGCGATGGGCGTGCTGCTCACCGTCAACTGGGTCTGCTTCCTCGGCGCGCTCACGCTCACCAAAGTCGCGGTGGCGGTACTCCTCGGATACCTGGGTCCGGTCTTCGTCGCCGTACTCAACCCGATCGTCTCCCGGCAGCCCTTCGACAGGCGCATCGTGCTCCCGCTCGTGCTCGCGCTGGCGGGCACGGCGTTCATCGTCGGCCCCCAGGACTTCTCCTTAGACGACGGGCGTCACCTGCTCGGAGCCGGCCTCGCACTCGTCTCCTCGCTCACGTACGCGTTGCTTATCGTCTTCGTGAAGCGTCTGCTCAAAGGCGTGCCGGCCAGCACCTACATGCTCGGCGAGTACCTGGTGGCCAGCGCGTTGCTCCTGCCCGCCGCCCTCCTGCTGCAGGGTCCGGTCGCAGGCAGCGAGTGGATCGCGCTCGCCACACTCGGAACCGTGCATACCGCGTTCACCGGCGCGCTCTTCCTCACCGGCCTGCGCCTCGTGCCCGCCGATCGTGCCGCGATCATCACGTATGCCGAGCCGGTGAGCGCCGTGGCGTTCGCTGCTCTCTTCCTCGGCGAGCGGGCCATGGTGACCACCCTTCTCGGTGGGATCGCGGTGGTCTCTGCGGGAATCATGGTCGCGCGACTCGCTCCCGCGCAGACCGCGACGGTCGAAGGTCCCCCAGTGCCCGTCGCCGCCTCCGACGAGCCGCTCGACCCCGCCGACGTGCGCGGGTAGGCGGCTATACTCGAAGACGGCCCCGCACGACCTTCCCACGGGACCGAGGAGGCACCGATGAATGCCATGGAGCGACTGCTCGAGGCCGATGCGATAGCACGCCTTGCGGACCGCGACCCGACGCTCTTCACTGACGACGTCGATCAGCGTCAGCCGATTCTCAAGCGCCTTGGCTGGACCGACCTGGCCGAGAAGGCGGCCACGCGCCTCCCGCTCGCGACGAACCTCGCTGCCGAGATGGCGCGCGACGGGGTCACCGACGTGGTCCTCCTCGGCATGGGCGGCTCTTCGCTGGCGCCACTCGTCATGAGCGAGGTCCTCGGCCCTGCCGAAGGCGCACCCCGGCTTCACGTCCTCGACACGACCTCCCCGTCCACGGTCAATGCGCTGATCTCCGCGCTCGATCCGCACACGACCGCATTCGTGTTGGCAAGCAAGTCCGGGACGACCGTCGAACCGCTCTCGCTCTACACCATCTTCCGGGAGTGGATGGATGACGCCCTGGGAAGAGTCGCCGCAGGCAAGCGCTTCATCGTGGTCACCGATCCGGGGACTCCCCTGGAGGCCCGCCGTCAGAAGGACGTCATGCGCGTGGCGATCGCGGCACCGCCCAACGTCGGTGGGCGCTTCTCGGCCCTCTCGGTGTTCGGGCTGGTTCCCGCGGGGCTCGCCGGCCTCGACATCGCCGGACTCGTGCGCCACGCACAGGAGATGGAGCACGTGTGCCACGTGCCTGCTGCCGACAATCCCGGCGCCGAGCTGGCCGCCTGGATGGCAGACGCACTCGCCGCCGGGCGCGACAAGCTCACGCTGATGGCGTCAGCGGAGTACGGCTCGTTCGGGTTGTGGGTCGAGCAGCTGGTTGCCGAGTCAACCGGCAAGCAAGGGGCGGGGATCCTGCCGGTGCTCGAGGACGGAAACGTTCCTGTGGCCTCGTACGGGCCGGACCGGGCACTGGTCGTCATTCGGACACCGGACGATTCCCGGGCAGCATCGCACGCGCAGGGAGCCCGCGACTCAGGTGTCCCCGTCATGGAGTACTTGCTCGCGGAACCGTTAGCCATCGGTGGGGAGTTCGTGCGCTGGGAGTTCGCGGTCGCCCTCACGGGCTTCCTGATGGGAGTGAACCCGTTTGACGAGCCCGACGTCGCGGAGGCCAAGGCCGCCACGAACGGAGTCCTCGACGGCAGTGCGGAGGTGCCGGCGGCCGACAGAGATATCGAGGGCACGTGGGTGACAGCCGCGGGGTCGCTCGCCAAGTCGCCGGCGCCGGATGATATCGCCGGTGCCCTGGCGCTCCTCCGCAACGCGCTCGTGCCCGGCACCTACCTCGCCGTCCTCGCCTACCTCCCTGATGACGGCCTTCTGGCCCCCATCCGGGATGCCGCAGCCGACGTCTCAGCGCGTGCAAAAGTGCCGGTCTGCGTCGAGGTGGGTCCGCGCTACCTGCACTCCACCGGGCAGCTACACAAGGGTGGGCCGGAGACGGGGGTATTCCTCATCCTCACCGCCCGCAGCCGGGAGGACCGCGCCGTTCCGGGTGCGGATTTCTCGCTGGGCCAGCTCTACCGGGCGCAGGCCGAGGGCGACCTGATGACACTGGCAGCGCACGGACGACCGGTCGTACGGCTCGATCTCCCCGACGGGACGCCCGATGCGGTCACCGCCGTTGCCCGCGCGATGCGCGCCACCGTTCGCACCGGGTAGACGCGTGAAGAAGGGCGTGTCTGGATCGACACGCCCTTCTTCCAGGTGCGGACCCGACCCCTGGGACGTAGGAGCCGGGTCCGCAAGTCCAAGAAGCCCCCGGGGGTGGAGCCTCTTGCCGTAGGTTACTTCCCGCCGCTCGAGAACATGCTTCCGACCTTGTCGGTACCCATGTCACGCTCGTGGCGTTCGCTCGCGGTCCCGTGGATACGCATCCAGATCTCGTCCACGTTCTTGGGCAACTGTCCGTCGAGCTTGCTCACGATGATGATGGTGAGCAGAGCAGCCGGGAAGGTGAACAGCGTCGGGAAGGTAAGGCTGCCCATGAAGGCGAGGACACCCTCATCCGGCAACCGTCCGAGCTGCTTCAGGATGTTCATGATGATGAAGAAGAAAGACCCGCCGCCTCCGACGATCATGCCTGCGATAGCTCCGCGCTCCGTGGTCTGCTTCCACCAGATACCCGTGAGAAGCATGGGCACGAAAGCACCTGCACCGACCGCGAACGCCCACGTCACCATCATCGCGATGAGTGCCGGGTAGGCCTTGTCGAGACCGACGGCCGGGATGCCGAGGCCGATGCCCAGGGCGACGAATGCGAAGAAGAGCACCGAAGCCTTGCCCACGAACACCTTTCGGGCCTCGGAGCCGCCCGGGTTGATGTACTTCTCGTAGACGTCGTGGCCGATGGCCGAGGCAGAGGCGATCAGCAGTCCGCCGGTGGTGGAGAACATGGCAGCGAACGCACCGGCCGCGACCGCACCCATGAGCCACTCGCCCCCGAGGATCTGAGCGATCGTCGGCATGATGGCGTCGGACTTGAGCAGGAGGCCGTCTACGTACGCAGCGTTGGCGGGAGCGGTCCCCGCCCTCCACGCGTTGTCGATGATCTGACGTCCGGCCAGACCCGCGATCGGGGCGAGTATGTAGAACGTACCGATGAAGATCAGTACCCAGAAGGTGGAACGGCGAGCCGCCGCACCCGACGGGTTCGTGTAGTACCGGTTGAGGATGTGCGGCAGGCCCGCGGTGCCGAGCACGAGTGCGAGCACCATCGAGAACTGGTCGAAGCTGTTGTAGCGGTGTCCCGGCTCGTTGAAGAACATGTCGCGCAGCGTGTGAAGCTTGTTCTTCGCGGGCACGAGCACCCCGACGGTCGCAGCGGGATCACCGGCGTCGACAACCGCCTGGACCTCCTCGAACGCCTCGGGGCTCATCGCACCCTCGACCGACGCCAGCAGCGCACCGTCATCAGCGGTGAGATCCGCGACGGTATGCGTCTTCACGTCCCGGTGGTTCTCTGCGGTGACCTCTGCAAGCGTCGCAGGGTAGCTGAACTTGCCGGCGGTGAAGGCAAAGACAACGACCAGGAACATCGCCGTCCACAGCCACCAGAACTGGACGATCTGGTTGAGCGTGGTGCCCTTCATGCCGCCCACCATGACGTAGAACATGATGATGAGACCGACGATGACGACGCCCGTGTTATACGGCGAAAGTCCGAAGATGCCCGCGCCCACCAGGACCGTCCACGTGGTACCCGCTCCGTACATCTGCGGGGCCATGTAGAAGAGGCTGGTCAGCAGTACCATGACCACGGTCACCAGGCGGATGCGGTCGGATCCGAAGCGCCCGTACGCGAAGTCGGCGACAGTGTACTCGCCGAAGCGCCTCAGCGCCGAGGCGATAAAGAGCACCACGACGATGAAGCCGCCGGCAAACCCGGCCGCGTACCACACGCCGTCGAGGCCCGATGCGTACACCGCCGCGGCGACACCCAGGAACGAGGCAGCCGAGAGGTAGTCACCGGAGATCGCAGAAGCATTGGCAATCGTGCCGACCTTGCGTCCGGCGAGATAGAAGTCGGCGGTAGTACGGGTGAAGCGGCGTACGAAGATCGCAAGCCCGACGGTGAAGATCGTCAGGCCGATGACCATCACGATGGCGATGACGTTGAGGTTACCCATTCTCGCCACCTCCCACCGGGGCGACTGCCGTCTCGGCAGCGATCTCATCGGCCATGTGCGAGAGCGTTTCGTCGAGCTTGTCCGCCTTCTTGATATACGTGTAGCTCAACCCCCAGAGGAACAGGTAGTACAGCAGCGACACGACAAGGTAGTTGACCGTGAAGCCGCCCCACACCGGAGTCGCGTACCAGGACTCCCACCACACTGACATCGCCGGGATGGCCAACGTAACCACGAAGAACACAGCGCCGTACGCGAAGCTCAGCTTGCGCTGGGCCCGGAAGACCGCGTCGACGCTTTCGATCGTGTCGATGTGATCTCCGTGCTGCATCTGGATGCCCGATGCGGTTCTCACGGTCGTCTCAGCACTACTCGCCATCTCCTACACCTCCTTCACTTCTGTCCGCCCCTGGGCGGTCCCGTTCACAACACGTGCGGCAGTGATGCCGCAACCTAGTCTTGCTTGACGACGAACACCGGGATCGGCGATCCCTTGACGACGGTCTCGGCAACCGAGCCGAGTGCTATGCGCTTCAAACCCGTGCGGCCCGTATCGCCGATGACGATCATGTCCGCTTCCCACTCGATGGCAGACGCGACGATCCGCTTTGCCACACCGCCCTTGACGATCTCGACCTCGCACTCGACGCCGTTGCGCTCGCACATGGTCTTGGCGATGGCAAGACCCTTGATGGAGGGATGGACTCCCTCGAAGATATCCTCGTCCATGGCTTCTTCGGGGTACTCGAGCTGCTCGTACCCGGTGTCCACGTAGATCGCCTTGAGCGTGGCGCCGAACGTCTTGGCCATGACAACCGCGAACTCGGTGGCAGCCACCGACGGCTCCGAACCGTCAGTGGGAACCAGGATGCGGTCCACCTCGACACACACCTCCTGGATGTCGCCGAGTTTGACGTCCTCTGCTGCGCCCCTGATGCAGACCTTCATGCGATTCACCTCCTCCTCGGGAACGACGAAGTCCCCGAATCCAAACGTCCCATGTTCACCGTAGACCTGGTTGCAGCCCGCGGCGATGAACGTGTGGCCGGTGGAGGGAGATGCTCGGTCAGTGGGCGTATTCAGGCGGTGTGCGGCGATGCGGGGTGTGGCGGCGCCGTCGAATACCGTCCACCGGCATCACGGCACCGCTCACCGGCGGGGTGTGCAGCCGGTGGCCGTGGTTGGCGGTGACGAAGGGTCAGAGGCGGTGGATGGCGGCGACAGGAGCCCGTCCCCCGTGGAGCTCAAGACGGGCGACGGTCGGCCGCCGGATTCCTCCCCGCGGCTCGGTGGCCGACCCGGGATTCACGTGCAAGACGTTGCCCGCTCGCTCCAGGGACGGCCGATGCGTGTGCCCGCACACCACGACCGCGGCTCCGGGCGGTGGGACCTGCCCGCTCGCATCGTGAACGATCCATACGAGCAGCGTGCCTGCACGGATCGATGCCGAGTCCGGCAGCTCGAGCGCCCACGCTCCGTGATCGGTGTTCCCCCGCACGGCCACAACGGGGGCGAGGGCTTCGAGTTCGAGCAGGATGTCCGCACCGCCGATGTCACCGGCGTGCACGATGAGGTCGACGTCCTCGAAGAGCCGTCGAGCCGCGGGGTCAAGCGTGCCATGAGTATCGGAGATGACCCCTATGATCGCTGGAAGGCCGATGCGGGCGCTCAGAGTCCCAGCGCCTTCTTGAGAGCGGGCACCCGCCTTCGCGACACCGGCACCTGGGTGCCCTCGCGGTCCTTCAGCGTGAGCAGCAGCGTCCCCCCGTACATGGGGACAACCTCTCTCACCTGGGCGAGGTTGACGAGATAGCGCCGGTGGACCCGGAAGAAGCCGCTCGGCTCGAGGCGCTGCTCGAGCTGGGCGAGTGAGATCGTGAGCAGGTAGCGCTCCGCGTCGGTGTGGAGGTAGGAGTAGTCGTCCTTGGCCATCACGTAGAAGATGTCCTCCACCTGGATGAGGAGCTTCTTGCCCGCCTTCTCTACCGGGATGCGCTCGATTCGTGCGCCCTCGTGATGCGGCGGCACCAGTCGCTCGATAGCGATGCGGAGACGGTCGAGCTCGACGGGCTTGACGAGGTAGTCGGTTGCGGCCACCTCGAATGCCTTGACGGCGTGTTCGCTGTGAGCGGTGACGAAGACCACCGACGGCGGGCGCTCGAGATCGGCCAGCGCCTCGGCGAGCTGGACACCGGACAGACCGGGCATGTCGATATCGAGGAAGATGACGTCGTAGGGTATGGCCCTGATGAGCTGGAAGGCCTCGGAGGCGTTGGATGCCTCTCCGACGACCTCGACCCCTCCTGCCTCATCGAGGAGGTATCGCAGCTCGGAACGTGCCGGCGCCTCGTCATCGACTACCAGAGCCTTCAGCGTCATCGGCGCCTCCCCTCACGACGTCGTCGGGAACGATCGTGATGCGGACACACGTCCCGTCACCCGGCTCGCTCGATACGCTCAGCCCGGACCCGGGTCCGTAGAACCCTTGTAGTCTATCGTCCACGTTTTTCAGCGCGATTCCTAGACCTTTGCCGAATCCGGGTTCCAGCACCCTCGGCAGGTCCTCGGGCCGGATACCCACGCCGTCGTCGCCGATCTCGACCTCGATCCGCCCACCCCTGTCGTGCGCCCGGATGTCGATGTGGAGCACGCCCTCGGCTCTCATGCCGTGCTGCACGGCATTCTCTACCACCGGCTGGACGGCGAACGCCGGAACGAGTACCTCCAGCGTGGACGGATCCACCTCCTCGGTAACCTCGATGCGGTCGCCGAAGCGTGCCACCTCGAAGTGCAGGTAGGTGCGCACGTACTCCATCTCCGTGGCAAGCGGGATCAGCTCGTCGCTCGCCTCCAGCGTCCGGCGGTAGAACCACGCGAACTCGCGAAGCAACGTGCGCGCATGATCGGGATCGGTCCTGATCAGCATGGCGATCGTGTTGATGGTGTTGAAGAGGAAGTGGGGGTGGATCTGTGCCTGGAGTGCCTTGAGTTCCATGCGACACGCGAGCTCGGTCTGGCGGTCGAGCTCGGAGAGCTCGAGCTGGGTCGAGAGGAGGCGCGCCAGCCCCTCGGCCATGGTGATCTGGGTCTCGTTGAGCAGGCGCGGTGTTGTGTAGTAAAACTTCAGCGTCCCGACGGCCTGGCCTCTGATCTCGAGCGGCACGACGATGGCGGCGCGCAGTAGGCAGGTGCGTTCGGGGCAGCCGATGTCGGCCTTGCTGTCGAGGATCCGGTGCTCGTTCATCTCGATCGCCTCGCGCGTAGCGCGGGTCAGGATCGGCCCTTCGACCGCATGGTGGTCCTCGCCCAGCCCCGCGAAACCGAGGATCGCGTCGGTGTCGGTGATCGCCACAGCAGCGGCCTCGGTCTTCTCGAGCGCAAGGCGGCACACCGCACCGGCGGTCTGGGGGTTCAGCCCCGTACGGAGGTAGCTGAGCGACTCGTTGGCGATCTGCAGCACCCGGTCGGAGTGCATCGCCTTGAGATGGTCGGGTCTGCTGATCCAGCGCGCAAGCACGCTGCCCATCGCGATGAGGGTGAGTCCTCCCAGGGAGGTAAGCAAGACCCACCGGGGCGGCGATGCGCTGATGAGGACCCAGGCCGCCACAACGGCGAGCACCGTCACGGCGAACATGAGCAGCGAGTCGAAGAGTATCGTCCGCCGCGGCGTCATGACGCGTCCTCTCACTCTCTGCTCCGCCTCCCGCCTGATGCGACCGGCCGGACGAGGAAGACCAGCCGGCCGGCAAGCTCGGTCAGCCCGACCTTGCTGTAGAGCGCCCGCGACGCACTGTTCTCCTCCTGGGTGCAGAGGGTCACACTGTCCGCACCCGTTCTCATCAGGTACGAGACGGCCTCGCGCAGGAGGGCCTCCCCCGTTCCACGGCCGCGTGCGGACGGCTTGACCGCCAGTCTTCCGAGCGTTGCGCTGCCTCGCACGACCGTCGCAAGAGTATATCCGATGAGGCCCTCCGGGCCCTCTGCAACCACCAACCGGTCCTGCGCAAGATAGCGTTCGAGATGCCCGGAATCGTAGCGCCAGAACTCGTCGAAGCACTCTGCATCGAGGCTCACGAGGGTGGGCAGGTCATCGGCGAGCGCCCGCCGCAGGCTGACCTCCCCGGAGGGGTCCGTCTCGTCATCGGCCCACGCGCGCCGATCGAGGCGCAAGACGATGACCCTCCCGTGCACCGAGAAACCCGCACGCTCGTACACGGGGACGAGCTCCTCGGCAACAAGCGGGCTGAGCAGGCGCCCGTAGCCCTGCCCGGCGGCAGCGGCGATGACCTGGTCCGTCAGCGGGGCAACGCGCTCCCCCGAGCACCACAGGCCCCGCATCGCCAGCACGTCCAGGTGCGAACGCCACTCTTCGAGAAGCACGGCCTCGCCCCGGACGGTCACCTGGAGCCTCCACGGCGCCTCGGACCGAAACCGCTCGAATCCATCGTACGAGTCGAACAGGTGCGCAGCGTTCACCGCCGGCCAGATTCTCTGGGCCTCATCAGGGGATGCGGCGTGCAGCGTCGCCGGACTCACCACACGCCCGCCTCGGTCAGGCCCATCACCGTTCCCACCAGCATCAGGAAGACGGCGAATGTGGTGCGGATCGTACGGTCCCGGGCGGCAGCGGCCAGACGGGCACCGGCGATGGCACCGGGTATCACGCCCACGGTGAGCCCGATGGCGAGGCCGGGATCCACGTGACCGAGCAGCCAGTGGGTGATCGAGCCGGGTACCGCGAACGCGGCGATGGCTACGAGACTCGTCCCGATAGCGCGCTTGATCGGAAACCCGCCGACGCGGTAGAGCAGCGGCACGAGCAGAAACCCTCCCCCGAGGCCGAGAAAGCCCGAGTAGAGGCCCGTCACCAGACCCATCAACGCCGGCTTGCGGACCTGCACGCGAGTGCCGTCGTCAAACTCGGCCCGGGAAGGCCGACCCGGTCGCATCATGTCGATCGCCACCACGATGATCACGACAGAGGTGGCGATGAGAACGATCTGCCCACCCACAACGCGGCTGAGCAGGGCACCCGCGACTGCGGCCGGTGCACCCCAGGCACCCAGCAGCAGTCCGGACCTCACGTCGGCCGTCCCGAGTCGAGCGTGCGTCCACGCGCCGGCGATGGCGGTGGGAATGATGACGGGAAGCGGCGTGCCGACCGCGACGAGTTCCGGGTACCCGAGGAGCAACCGGATCGCAGGCGTCGTGACCACACCCCCGCCCACACCGAACGCGCCGGAGAGAACTCCCGCGCCCAGCCCCACGCCAGCGGCCAGAAGCGCGGCGGTCACAGCTCCCCGTCGCCCCGCACCATCGGGAAGCGACCGGTGATCGCGCCGCGGTCGACACGACGCTCTCCCGTGAAGAGCGGCTTGAGGGCGATGTCGTCCCAGATGCGGTCCATGAGGATGGGCCAGCGGCGCTGGAAGTCGAAGTAGTGCTGGCAGTGTTCGCGCGCGTACTCGGTGGCATCCCGCCGCGCAATGCGTGCGATGCGGAGGTAGCGTCCGCCCTCCTTGCGCGATACGCCGCGGAGCAGCGCGGTGAGCACGGTTCTCCAGGTGACCGCCGAGGAGATGAAGTGGCCCGGGTACGGCGCCATGGATTCCGGAGTCACCTGCCGCAGGTCGACCTGGGACTTGGCGAACTCGAGCTTGCGATGCTCGTAGATGAATCGGTACACGTCCTGCCGGAACTGCAGCGCCTCGCCCGCAAGCCGCGGCGGACGGTGGATTACCGACCACTCGCCGTCCAGGAACACATCGCCGCCGTGCATCCGCGCATTGATCACGTAGTCGATGTCCTCACCGCGCACCACCCACGGATCGAACGACACGTTGCAGAACATGTCGCGGTGCAGTATCAGACAGCCGCCGAAGGCCACCGGGGTCGGCGTGATGCGCGGCGGGCGGTCGACGATCGAGAGAGCCGCATTGAACAGGTCGTCCCGGCGCCAGAAGACATCGCTGAAGTGCGGGCTTTCGTGGCGCTGATAGTTACCGTTCTCATCGGTGTAGTAGCCCGTCTTGGCGAGGATCATCTTGCCGCCGTCCCCGTAGCGCTCGCCGATGCCCTCGCTTGCCTTGCTGAGGAAGGCGGGGTCGTCGATCACCTGGTCGTCGTCGATGAAGAGCACGGTATCGCACCCGAGGACCGCCGCGGCGATCAGCCCGACGTTGCGTACCGCTCCGTACCCGACGAGACTGACGCCCGGCATGAGGTCTGCGAACTCGAGTTGCTCCAGACGGCGGTGCAACGAGCCGAGCTCGGCAGGGCCGAACACGAACGAGTCGATGCCCGGGAAGTCCGCGAGGATCTGACGGACTCGATCCTCTGCCGCGTGCTCGATGGAGGGATCCGTGACCGCGACGGTCACCACCACCCGCCCGAGCCCTTCCATGGCTTCGAGCGAGCGCAGGCACGCCGGGAGTGTGCCGTCGGTATCGACCGGCGTGGGATGGTCGTAGGTGGTCAGCAGATTGTCCGGCACGCGGCCACGGCGGCGCGTCCAGAAGGTGGGGATAACCACGCAAGGTGTCACGAGCAGTCCGCTTTCGTCTCGCAGGTCGTGCGCGGCCGTGCCGCGCGCTACGATTCTACCGCTTCCGCCCGCGAGACGTGACCGGCCAGCTCGTCGCCGTTCTCCTCGACCGTCGGCGGATGCTCGCCGGAGCCCCCCTCGATTCCGTCGCGCTCCGCCTCTCGATGCGCGTCACAGCGTTCGAGCGCCTCGCGCAGCACGCCCGCCGGCCGCGACCCGATGAAGAGCTCGTTACAGATGAGGGCGGCCGGGGTCGCGTCCAGGCCGAGGTGCATCGCCACGTGACGGAATTGGTGCAGACGCTCGTCGTAGGTGCCCTCGTCCCACGCCTCCTCGAGCTCCTCGCGCTCGATGCCCAACTCCCCGGCGATCTCGAGAAGCACGGCGGGAGAACCGATATCCCTGCCCTGCCCGAAGTAGGCTTCGAAGATGGCTGCATGTGTGGCGCGGTGCAGCGCTGTGCCGAGGTCGCGTGCGAGCTCGGCGAGGACGAGTGCGCGGTGGGTGTTGGGCAATCGTGTCGGCGGGGCGAAGGGAAAGCCCTCCTTTTCCGCGGTGCGCTCGAGGTACTCGTCAACTCGCTCCGAGTGACCGGTGCCCCCCTCGGAGATCTCCAGACCTTCCTCCGACATCCCGGGCCGCAGTTCGTACGGCACGAGGAAGATGTCGAAGTCCAGGTCGAGCTCGGACTCGAGCGCGTCGAACCGGTGCTGGTCGACGTAGCAGAACGGACAGGCGTAGTCGAAGAAGACAAGTACCCTCGGACGCTCGAGAGGCGGGTTCTCGTGCGTGTGCTCGTCGCTCATCTGCCACTCCCTGCTCGCTACTCGACGATTCCGAGGTCCCGGCCGCACGCTCGGCACGCGCCACCGCTCGTCGCGTGTTCAACTATGGTGTACCCGGTTCGCACGATCGCATGCGCTCCGCACGATGGGCACACCGTGTCCTCGCTCCCCGCCTCGGCCACGTTTCCGAGGTAGACGAAGTCGAGACCCTCCTCTGACCCGATACGTCGGGCTTCGCGCAGTGTGGGTATCGGCGTCGGGTCGAGGTGAGCGAAGTCGAGATAGGGGAAGAATCGGGTCACGTGCCACGGGGTCTGAGGTCCGAGAGCGCCCGCGATCCACGCGGCGATCGCCCGCAGCTCCTCTGCAGAATCGTTGATCGTCGGGACGACGTTCGTGACGACCTCGACGTGCATCCCCCACTGCTGCTTCGCCCGCACGGCTGCCTGGAAGACCGGCTCGGGCGAGGGAACCTTGCACAGCGTACGGTACGCTCGCTCGCTGGCTCCCTTCACGTCCACGCGCCACACGTCGATGTGTTCGCCGAGGTAGTCCAGACCCTCTGTGGTGATGTAGCCGTTGGTCACCATGACGGTGAACAGGCCCGCGGCGTGACAGACCTTCCCACAGTCGCGGACGTACTCCGCCCATATCACCGGCTCGTTGTAGGTGAAGGCGACTCCGGGGCAACCATGTTCGAGTGCCGAGGCGACCACGTCGTCCGGCTCGAGCCGCCCGGCACGGGGCGAGCCGTCCTCCGGACGTGCGCGGCTGATCTGCCAGTTCTGGCAGTGGCCGCACCTCATCGAACACCCGACGCTGCCAAGCGAGAGGACCGTGGCGCCCGGGCGATAGTGGAAGACCGGCTTCTTCTCGATGGGGTCGACCGCAAGCGAGGACACGAGTCCGTACGTCAGCGCCTCAAGCGTTCCACGGGTGTTGCGGCGCACGCCGCACGCACCCGTGTGCCCCTCGGCGATGAGGCAGCGCCACGGACAGAGGTCGCACCGGACCCTGTCGCCCTCCGCGTGCCACACCTCTGCAGCGTGCACGGTATCCCTCCTCAGTCCGGGGCGATCATGACCCTGTCGCGACCGAGCTCCTTGGAGCGGTAGAGCGCCCGGTCGGCCGCCTCGAGCAGCCGGTCCGCGTCGGAAGCCGACGGCCCCGCTGACGCCAGCCCTACAGAGATCGTGACCGACACCTCGCCCTCACGGTCAGGATCGACCACCGCGACGCGCTCGCCGGCGATGACCCCGCGCAGCTTCTCGGCGACCGCATAGCCTGCGGTCTTACCGACGTTGGGCAGGATGAGTCCGAACTCGTCGCCACCGAACCGTGCGGGAATGTCCGTCTCGCGTACCGTCTCGCGTACCACGGTGCCGATCCTCTCCAGGACGGCGTCGCCTGTGGTGTGTCCGTACCCGTCGTTGACCGCTTTGAAGCCGTCCAGGTCGATCATGAGCAGCGTGAGGGGAGCGCCATAGCGCTGGTAGCGGGCAAACTCCGTGGCAAGCCGCTCCGAGAAGACCCTCCGGTTCCACAGCCCGGTGACCGGGTCCAGCGTGGCCGACTCTTCGAGCGCCTCGTTGTTGCGCAGGAGGCGCTTGTGCTCGAGCGGGAAGCACATGTCCCAGCTCGAGTCTCCCGAGAGCACGGCGATCGCGTGGTCGATGCAGGCGTCGTAGCCACACGCCCCGCAGTCGAGGACCTGGGTGCGGTCGGCGAACTCGCCCTCTGCGAGGCACGCGTCGATCTGCTCGTCGGAGTAGGCGCGCGTGGGGACGGGCGATGCGCTGAATGCGCGGTCCAGACCCAGCGCGGGCAGGTGCGCGAGCACGGAGCGGGTGTCCACCCCGGCAGGTGCGGCAGCCGGGGACCCCACGGTCTCGGTGAATAGTCTGCGTTTCGCGTAGACGGACAGCTCCGAACCGGTCGCAGGACCATCGACGCAGCCGTCGCAGTAGAGCATGTCGACGATCAGCGGCCCGGTCTCACCGCGATCGATCGCACCAAGTAGCTCGCCGATGCGCTCCGGTCCCCGGACCGTCACGACATCCCTCGCGGTCATGTCGCGTGCGGCAAGCGTCGTACGGGGAAAGCCGTCTGTCAGCGAGATCTGCTTGTCGAGGCGCGGCCTCGGGACGCGGGAGGCCGCCGGAAACTCCGCAGGCATGCGGGCATCGGGCCATGCGATCAGCCGCTTCAGCTCGTCGAAACCGATGGCGACGTCGACCGCGCCTGCGAACGCAGGATCGTCGATCTCGTCCTTGCGCGCGTAGCACGGCGAGACGTAGACCACAGCCGTGTCGGCCGGGTAGAGCTCTTTGACGAGGAGCGCCTGGGCGATGTAGGGAGGGACGACGGGCGCGAGCGAATCGACGAGGGAGGGATGGTAGCGGGTCACCCATGCCGTGGCCACCGGACACGTCGAACGCAGAACGACCCAGCCGCGGGCGGCGGCGTGCAGCTGCTCGTAGACGGCCGCGACCATCTCCTCGCCGAGCAGCGTCGTCTCGGTCCCGTGAAAACCCGCGGCGTCCAGCGCCCACTCCAACTCGTCGAAGGACATCGGGTGCATCGCCGCGAGAAACTCCGTGGCCAGCACGGCGACCACCGGGCGGCCGGAGTCCAGCAGCTCGGCGACCCGCGGGAGGTCGTCGCGCACGGTGTGGCCCCCGCTACCGCACGCAGTGACGCAGTCGCCGCACTTCACGCACCGTTGGGGGATGACCTCCGAGCGCCGGTTGACGACCCGTATCGCCTGCACCGGACAGACACGCACGCACCCCCAGCATTCACGACAAGAGTCGGGCGGGTTGCCGATGAGGAACTCGGTGGCGATCTCGCTCATCGCTCGGCCGACCCGCCGAGAAGACCGGCCACCGGTGTGCGCCGCAGGAAGAGGGCGAGCGGCACTCCCAGACCGTAGATGACAACCGCCTGACTTGCGAAGATCACAACCACCCCGATGAGATACGCGGCGAGCCAGCCCGTGGCGGGGTCGAGACCGAAGAGCGATTCCTGGCCCAAACCCAGGGCAGCGAGAAGGACCGGCAGGTAGGCAGGAACGATGAACGCGTTGGCTACGACGGGCCCGGCGAGCGCAACGAGTAGTCGGCCCCGGAAGTGCCACGTCCACCACGCGCCGATCAGAGTCGCCAGCGAGCCGAACACGACGTCGAGTAGCCCGACGGGGCCGAGCTGGGCGACCAGTGACGCGTTCGCGATGCCGGTACCCAGTGCGAGCCCGGGAATCGCAGCCGGAGTGAACAACGCCAGCACAGTCAAGGCCTCACTGATGCGCAGTTGGACAGGCCCCCATCCGAGTTGCGCCGGCATCTGAAGCACCGCGAGCGTGACGGCTGCGTGGACGGCGGCGATCACGCCGGCCTGCGCGACGGAGCGCGTCCCTCTCGGTGCGGACCTTCCTGACACGCCCTAACCCCTCGGTATACGGACCGTGAAGACCGATCCTTCATCGACCGTGCTGCGAACCTCGATCGAACCGTGCAGCACATCGACAGTCGTCTTGGCGATCGCCAGGCCCAGACCGAAGCCGCCCGTCGCCTCGTTGCGGGAGGCATCCGACCGGTAGAAACGTTCGAAAACGTTGTCGAGGTCCTCGGGCGGTATCCCGACGCCCGTGTCGGAGATCTCGAAGACGACCGACTCCTGTTCGCGCCGGGTGGACAGCTCGACCCGTCCTCCATCGGGCGTGTACTTGCAGGCGTTGTCGAGCAGTACCGACAGCACGTCCTCCACACGATCGGGGTCGCTCGTCACGAAGAGCTGGCCCTCTTCCGGTCCCACGACATCCAGGCCTTTCTCGTGATGGTGTGTCGCAGCCGCAGCGAGGGCCTCACGCGCCACGGCGTTCGCGTCGAAGTGCACGGACTTGACGTGCGCGACCTGATCGCTCCGAACGAGTGAGAGAAGGTTGCCACAGAGCCGCGCCATGCGCCGGGACTCGCGGTCGATCGCCGCGATGGCCTCCGCGCGCACTTCGGGGTCCTCAGCGCCCCAGGCGCGCAGGATGCTCGTGTATCCGCGAATCCCCGCCACGGGCGTGGCCAGCTCGTGCGATGCGTCCGCGACGAAGCGCGACTGCGCCTCCGCCCTCTGACGCAGCCGGTCGATAAGCCGGTTGATCGATCGCGCCAGTTCACCGATCTCGTGGTCACCGCCCACCGGAAGACGGACGTCGAGCCTCCCCGCGTCCACCGAGTCGGCCGCAGAACGCAGGTCGTCGACGAGCCTGAGGACCCAGTTCATGCTCGTCTGCATCATCATCGTCATGGCGAGCATCGCGAAGACCGCCAGTGCGAGCATCGGCGGCCGGATCGAGTCGATGACCGCCTCCTCGCGGAAGGGGTAGTACGAGACCTCCAGCAGCCCCTGTCCTCCTCCGGGCAGCACGATCGGGGCGTGTGCCACGTGGATGCTGAGCACTGCGGGCCCCACCAGGCCGGAGAAGAACGAACCGCGCGGAAACTCGGATGCCGTCTGCTCGCCCAGGCGGAGCGTCTCGCGCCGCTTGTCATCGAGTCCGGACACGACGGCGACGTCCGAGCTCTGCCATAGCGACCGGAACTCCGCATCCAGGACCGCGATCTGGGGCTCCGCGGGAGCACGCTCCCCGAAGATGGTGCCCGCCTGGGAAAGGAACTCCGCCATCGCCACGCGCTCGTCCTCGGCAGACAGCGACTCCCCCTGCCCGAGGTCGCGCTCGAGCTCTCTGACCTGCATGTCGAGCACGCGCGCGTTGATCGACGCAACCCGCACCGGGCGGTCGCGCGCCACGGCAGCCATGCTGTCCGTCACGATCATGTACGACGTCAGAGAGATGCCGCCGACGGTCAGCACGGAAAAAAGCACCGAGATGGCAAGGAGCCGTGACCTGAGGGATGAACGTCTCATCTAGTTGAGCGCGAAGAAGTAGCCGACCCCGCGGATGGTCTGGATGACGGTGTTCTCACGATCCCCGATCTTGTTGCGCAGGTGGCACACGAACACTTCGATAACGTTGCTGTCGGTCGAGCGTTCGCCCCCCCAGACGGCCGCGAGGATCTTGTCCCTCGGGATCACGGTACCGGCGTTTGCGACCAGGTATGCGAGCAGGTCGAACTCCTTGGCTGTCAGGTCGAGCGGATCGCCCTCGAGGGTCGCCCGTCGTGCCTGCAGATCAATCTCGACGCCCGATGCACGCAGCGGATGGCCGACGCGCTCGTGGGCCGTCCGTTTGAGGAGTGCCGCCACCCGCGAGAGCAGTTCCGGAATCTCGAATGGCTTGCGCAGATAGTCATCGGTGCCTGCCTCGAATCCCGAAACCACGTCCTGGGTCTCCGAACGAGCCGTGAGCATCAGGATCGGGACGCGGTTTCCCGAAGCGCGCACCCTGCGCGCCACCTCGAGGCCGTCCACGCCGGGGAGCATCAGGTCCAAGACGATGAGATCGGGCGTGCCACTCTCGATCATCTCGAGCGCGGCCGCTCCATCGGTGGCCTTATCGACCTGGTAGCCCGCGTGAGTGAGCTCGAGTTCGACAAAGCGCGCTATCGTCCTGTCGTCCTCGACGATCAGGATCTTCTCGTCAGCCATCACGCCTCCCGTAAGACATCGATCCCATTTTCCCGATGATACGCTGTCTGCTCACCGCATGCCGCTCCCGACGAGCGATTCGGCGATCTGGACGGTGTTAAGTGCCGCACCTTTGCGCAGCTGGTCCGCCACTACCCACATCGCGAGGCCGTTGGGCACGGTGGGATCGACCCGCAGGCGACCGACGTAGGTGTCGTCGCTGCCCTCCAGGAGCGCCGGCATCGGGTAGAGAGACTCTGAAGGATCGTCGAGCACTGTGATGCCGGGAGCCTCCTGCAGCGCACGACGCGCCTCGGCAAGCGTCACCGGCTGCTCGAACTCGATATGGACCGCCTCCGAGTGGCAGCGCAGCACGGGAACGCGCACGCACGTGGCGATGACCGCGAGATCCGGTGCGTGCATGATCTTCTTGGTCTCCGCGACCATCTTCCACTCCTCTTTGGTGGAACCGTCGTCGAGGAAGACGTCGATCTGAGGGATGCAGTTGAACGCGATGCGATGCGCGAAGTGCTCGGGCTCGATGTCTCCGCCCGAGAGGAACGCGCCGGTCTGATCGTAGAGCTCGTCCATCGCCGCAGCTCCTGCACCTGAGGCCGCCTGGTACGTCGCCACCACGACGCGGCTGATCGGGGACAGGTCGTGCAGCGGCTTCAGTGCGACAACCATTTGAATCGTCGAGCAGTTGGGGTTCGCGATCACCCCGTTGTGGCCGTGCACATCTGAGGCGTTGACCTCGGGGACCACCAACGGCACGTCATCATCCATGCGAAACGCCGAGGAATTGTCGATCATGACGCAGCCGGCCCCGACCACCGCATCCCGGAAGCGCTTGGAGACCGAGGCGCCCGCACTGAAGAGCGCGATGTCGACACCGTCGAAGGAGCGGTCGGTCATCTCCTCCACGACGAGCTCGCTATCGTTGAACGGGAGCCGCACCCCCTCGCTGCGCTTCGATGCCAGCGCGATGACCCGCTCCGCGGGAAACTCCCGCTGCGCAAGCACGTTGAGCATCTCGCGGCCCACAGCGCCGGTCGCGCCGGCTACCGCAACGACGGGGCGCTCGGGCATCTGCCGGTCCCAGCTCATCTCAGTTCACCTCACCGCACGCCGGGGACGACTCGGCGCTTATCTCGTCGCTGTCGAGACCGAAGCTCGTGTGCAGGGCGCGGACCGCGCGCTCGACCTCACTCGCCGAGATCACGCAGGAGATGCGGATCGACGACGTCGAGATCATGTCGAGGTTCACCCCCGCGCCGGCCAACGCCTTGAACATCTGTGCCGCTACGCCGGGATGCGTCTTCATCCCGGCACCCACCAGCGAGACCTTGGCGACCGACTCATCCACGGTCCAGGTGCGTGCTCCGAGTTCGGCCACCACCGCATCGGTGGCGCGCCGCGCACGCACGAGGTCCTCCTTGGGGGTGGTGAACGAGATGTCGGTCGTTCCCGACTCCGAGACGTTCTGGATGATCATGTCGACATTGACGTTGGCGTCGGCGAGCATGCCGAAGACGACCGCTGCCACACCTGGCCGGTCGGGAACGTCACGGATCGTCACCTTGGCCTCCGAGGTGTCGTGTGTGACACCGGAGATGATGGCCTGTTCCATGGTCTCGTCACCCTCTCTGACGATGGTGCCGGGGCTGTCGTTGAAACTGGAGCGGCAGTGGAGCGTCACACCGTGGTTCCGTGCGAACTCGACAGCGCGCAGCTGCAGTACGCGCGCGCCGGTGGCCGCCATTTCGAGCATCTCCTCGTAGGAGATCTCATCGAGTTTGCGCGCCGCGGGGACCACCCGTGGGTCGGCGGTGTAGACACCATCGACATCCGAGTAGATCTCGCACACGTCGGCGCCGACCCCTGCAGCGATCGCGACCGCAGTCGTGTCCGAGCCGCCCCGGCCGAGAGTCGTGATGCTTCCGTCCACCGTCATGCCCTGGAAGCCGGCGACGATGACGATCCGGCCCTGCTCGAGGGCTTCTCGGACGCGCTCGGCCCGGACCTCCCGGATCTTGGCCTTGGTGTGCCCCGCATCGGTGACGATCCCGACTTGCGATCCGGTAAACGAGATCGCCCGGTGGCCGAGCGAGTGGATGGCCATCGCGAGGAGCGCGATGGTGACCTGCTCGCCGGTCGCAAGCAGCATGTCCATCTCGCGTTCGGGCGGCTCGGGACAGACCTCGCCGGCCTTAGCCACCAGCTCGTCGGTGACATCCCCCATCGCAGAGACCACCGCGACGACACGGTCACCGCACTGCTGGCGCGCGATGAGATGCCGGGCGACGTACATGATCCGCTCGGTCGAGCCGACCGAGGTTCCGCCGAACTTAGTCACGACCAGGGCCATCGAATGTCTCCGTATCGGGACGAGGGGCCCTCAAGCCCCCCAGGGTTGCCGAACAGTGTACCAGGGACGCAAGCCATACACCTGTGTCAGTGAACGTATCCCCCCACGTCGGACACAGTACCGGGAGCCGACGTCAACGCGGGGCCGAGCGTGTCGCCACTTCCATCGCTGTCCAACGCCGCGATGAAGGCGGTCACGACCTGCGGGTCGAACTGCGAACCTGCGCATGCCTTGAGTTCTGCCCGGCCGGCTTCAGCGGTCCTTCCGGCGCGATACGGGCGGTCGGCGATCATCGCCTCGTACGCATCGGCGACCGCGAGAATGCGGGCAAGCAGAGGAATCCCGGCGGCCCTGAGGCCCGAAGGATACCCGGAGCCGTCCCAGCGTTCGTGATGGTGACGAACGACCGGTGTGATGGGCCAGGGGAACGCCACCGGATCGAGGATGTTCGCGCCGATGAGTGGATGGTGTCGCATCCTCGACATCTCCTCACCGGTCAACGCGCCGGGCTTGAGCAGTATTTCCTCGGGGATCCCGATCTTGCCGATGTCGTGGAGGTAGGCAGCCATCTCGAGCGCCATGTGCTGATCGTGCGACAACTCCATCTCCGTCGCGGTCAGCGTGGCGAAGTGAGCGACCCGGTCCGAGTGACCGCGCGTGTAGGGATCCTTCGCGTCCACAGCGGCGGCCAGCGAGCGAACGGTGGCAAGGTAGGAGTCGTGCAGGTCGCCGAAGGCCTCGATCGTGCCGATCGCAGTGGTCACGTGGTTGGCGATGGTCGCGAGCACCCGCACGTCGTCGCTGGCGAATCGCACGCCCTCGTCGCGGGTTCCGACCGTGACCGCGCCGATGGGTCCGTCGATGGACACGAGCGGCACGCACATCGCCGAGGTGACCCCGCTGATCGTGTCGGCGTGCGCGCCCTCGTCATCGCGTGAGGGGTTCATGATGAGCGGCCTCGACTCACGCACGACCCAGCCCGCCATCGACGAACTCACCTGGACTTCACTCACGTCCGCAGTTTGCAGGCCGCGATGGGCACGGATCTCGAGCGCACCGGACTCGCCGCGAATCACCACAGAGCCGGTGTCCACGCCACAGACGCGCAAGGCCGAATCGAGCGCTGAATCCAGCAACCGGTCCAGTTCGAGGGTAGAACCGAGCAGTCGGCTCGATTCGTGAAGGGCAGAGAGGTCGAGGACCTTCCTGGCGAGACTCTCCTCGCGCTCGGCCAGCGCGAGCGCCATCCCGTTGAAACCCACCGCCAGCTCGCCGATCTCACGTTCGGCAGGGACCGCGACACGTACCGAGTAGTCACCCTCCGCCACGCGACGCGCGCCCTCGGCCAGAGTGTGCAGGCGCGATGTCACGCGCCTGGCAACGAGTACGGCGATCACGGTGAAGACGCTCGCCGAGAGCACGGTCCAGATGCCGAGCGCCAGCGCCACATCGAGACCTCCGGCGGTTCCGCCACGCGAAATCGCCAGCGCCAGGAGCAGCCCGGCCAGGCCCAGCAGGATCGCGGCCCCCACGAGCGGGGCGGCGATCCGCGTTGAGAGGGTGTTCGCGCGACGGCTGCTCACGCCGGGTATCCCACAGGGGAACGCGCCCCTTCGGTTCGACCCATCGCGCCCGTCACCGCGTGCCCCTCTCTCGCGCGTTCCGACCAGACCATTCTAGCATCGAGAGAGCCCCGGGCGACTCCGCCCGGGGCTCTCTGAAGGTGCGTGGCGAGTGCTCGCCGTTACAGCTCACCGCAGCGCTTGAGCAGGTACTCCCAGTAAGCATCGATGTCCGCCTGCACCTCGGAAAGCAGTTCCTCGTTGCCGGGCTGCAACAGATGGCGGAAACGACCCTGCGGCTTGAGAAACTCCTCGATGGGCTTGCGGCCCGCCTTGATCAGCGCTTTGCTCGGAGAGGAGAGCTTCCACTCGCCCTCCTCGACTTCGAAGAGCGGCCAGTAGGCGGTCTGTACGCCGAGCTTGGCGTGCTCGACCGACTTGTTGTACGCGCTGCGCCAGCCGCGCGGGCAGGTGGCAAGGACGTTCAGGAAGGCGGGGCCGTCGACCGCAAACGCCTTCTCGGCCTTGGAGGTGAGGTCCTTCCAGTGGCTGATCGAACCCTGCGCCACGTAGGGCACGCCATGAGCCGCGATGATCGACGTGAGGTCCTTGCGACGCTGCTGCTTGCCCTGCTGCGCCTTGCCGACCTCGGAGGTAGTCGCCCAGGCGCCCTTCGGCGTCGCAGACGAGCGCTGGATGCCGGTGTTCATGTACGCGCCGTTGTCGTAGCACACGTACACCATGTCGTGTCCGCGCTCCATGGCACCGGACAGCGACTGCAGACCGATGTCGTACGTGCCGCCATCGCCGCCGAACGCCACGAACTTGACCTTCTTGTCGGCCGGGATCTTGCCGGCACGCTTCAGGCCCTTGAACGCCGCCTCCACGCCGGAGATCGTAGCCGCCGAGTTCTCGAAGGCGTTGTGGATGAACGGGACCTTCCACGACGAGTAGGGGTAGATGGTCGTCGAGACCTCGAGGCACCCGGTCGCGCATCCTGCGATGGCCGGATCGGTGCCGGCTCCGAGCAGGATCTGCCGGACGGCGATCGATGCGCCGCAGCCGGCGCAGAGCCGGTGGCCGCCCTCGAGGCGGTCCTCCCGGTGAGACAGTTCGCGCAGTGTGGCCATGTCCGCTCCCTCCTACCGCGCGCCAAGGTACACGGGGCCGTGCAGGGCCGGTGTACCGGTGGCGATGTCGGACAGGTCAGTGAATACGCTGCGGATGAGCTCGAGTTTCACGTCGCTCCCACCGAGGCCGTAGACGTAGTTGACTACGGCCGGCCGGTGCTCGGCGTCGTAGAGCGCGCTGCGGGTCTCGAGGTAGAGCGGGCCGCCCTCGGCGCCGAACGACTCGGCACGATCGAGCACGGCCACCGCCTTGACGCCCGCAAGCGCTGCCGCGAGTTCGGCGTAGGGGAAGGGCCTGAAACAGCGGACCTTCACGAGTCCGGCCTTCACTCCCTCGGCACGCAGCTGCTTGGCGACGTGGCGCACGTTGCCCGCGGTCGAGCCGATGACGACGACCGCGACCTCCGCGTCGTCCATCATGTCGGTCTCGATCAGGCCGAAGGGGCGGCCGGAAAGTTCGGAGAAGGCCGCACCCACGCGCTCGACGACCGCCTTGGAGCGGTCGATCGCCTCGCGCTGCGAACGCTTGAACTCGAAGTACGGCCCGCCGAGACCGGCGAAGCTGCCGTGGCTGACCGGGTTGTCCAGATCGAGGAGCGCGTTGACGGGCTTGTACTCACCCACGAACGCCGAGACCGACTCGTCGTCCATGAGCTGAACGCGGTCGATGGAGTGCGTGGTGATGAAGCCGTCGAGGCACGTCATGACCGGCAGGAGCACCTCGGGGTCCTCCGCGATCGGGATGGACATGATCGTGTTGTCGTAGGCCTCCTGGGCGGTCTCGGCGAAGAGCATCACCCAGCCGGTGTCGCGCGCGCCCATCACGTCGGAGTGGTCGCAGTGGATGTTGATGGGCGCCGAGAGCGCACGGTTGGCGTTGGCCATGACAATGGGAAGCCGCATACCACTCGCGATGTGGAGCTCCTCCCACATGAGCGCGAGACCCTGGCTCGAGGTGGCAGTCATCACACGGGCGCCGGCTGCCGACGCGCCGACGCACGCACTCATCGCCGAGTGCTCGGACTCTACGGGGACGTACTCAGCGTGGACCCTGCCCTGCGCCACGAACTTGGCGAACTCCTCGACGATGGTCGTCTGGGGAGTGATCGGGTACGCGGGCACCACGTCCGGCGCGCACTGGCGAAACGCCTCCGCGACCACGCTGTTACCGGTAGTTGCTACCGTCTTCTGCTCGGGCATCCTACTTCACCCCCGGGAGTTCGCAGCCCTCGGGAACCATGGTGATGGCTTCCACCGGGCACTCGTTCGCACAGATGCCGCAGCCCTTGCAGTGATCGAGATTGAAGGTCTCGGGATCGGCGGCGAGCTTCTCGTCGGCGACCCTGATCGCGCTGTCCGGGCAGAAGATCCAGCAGATCAGGCACTCCGTGCACGTCTCGGCATTGCGAACCGGACGCATGCTGCGCCAGCCGCCGGTGACGTAGTCACGGGAGTTGCCCGCGTCCGGGATCACCGCGCCGAGGGGGAACTGAGAGGACTTCCAGGAGTCCATATCGGAGATGTCCCACTTGCTCATGCGGTGGTCACCTCCTCGTAAGCTCTGTCGACCGAGGCCAGGTTCGCGTCGATGATGTCCTGGCCGAACTTCTTACCAAAGGTCTTGGCGAGCAGCGACTTGACCGAGTCGATCTCGACGGCGCCGGTGACCTTGGCCAGCGCGCCCACCATCGGCGTGTTGGGGATGTCGCGCTTGATGGTGTCCAGCGCGATGCCCGAGGCATCGACGCACGCGACCGTGATGCTGTCAGCAAGACCGAGCGCGCGCTTGATGGCATCCGGAGGCGTGCAGGTGTTGATGATGATGGTGCCGTCGGCCACAAGGCCCTCGGCCACGTCGACGACGTCCAGCAGCGTATCGTCGAGCAGGATGACCACGTTCGGGTTCTCGATGTTGCAGTGGATATCGATGGGCTCCGGGCTGATGCGGGTGAACGCCTTGATGGGCGCACCCATGCGCTCGGGCCCGTACTCGGGCATGGCCTGCATGTACTGGTCCGCCGCTAGCGCCGTCTCGGCAACCAGCTTGGCTGCGGTGACCGCGCCCTGGCCCGCACGGGCGTGCCAGCGTATCTCTGTCAGCTGCTGCACTCGTCTCCCCTTTCTCACCGTACCGGCACGCGGTGTGTCTCACCGTGTGCGAAACGGACAGGTCCCACAAGGATATGGGTACCCCGACGGTGGACGGGCCCAACGGGACGGTCAGCGGCTTCAGCGAATCGGTGAACGGCGGACAAAAACTGGTAATTGCTGCGCGCTACAGCTCTCGGCGGGCTTCCAGCGCACGGCCGAGGGTGACTTCGTCCGCGTACTCGAGGTCTCCGCCCACCGGCAGGCCGGATGCGATGCGGGTGACCTTCAGACCGAGCGGCTTGAGCATGCGCGCCAGGTAGAGCGCGGTGGTCTCGCCCTCAACCGTGGTGTTCGTGGCCACTACGACCTCGGTCACACTACCCCCGGACACTCTGTCGAGCAACTCGCGCACGCGCAGCTGTTCGGGCCCGATGCCGTCCATGGGCGAGATGACCCCACCAAGCACGTGGTACAGACCGCGGAACTCGCCGGTGCGCTCGATGGCCACCACGTCGCGGGGCTCCTCGACAACACACAGGAGTGTGGTGTCGCGCTCGGGGTCCGCGCAGACCTCGCACAGCTCCGCCTCGGCAAAGTCGAAACACCGCGGGCAGAAGTGGATGGCGCTCTTCACCTCGAGAAGCGAGGCCGCCAGGCGTCCTGCGACCTCCTCGTCGGAGCGCAGTATGTAGTAGGCGATGCGCTGAGCCGACTTCGGGCCGATGCCCGGAAGACGCTCAAGCTCTTCGAGGAGACGTGCGATCGGCGGTGCGTACAGCACGGCGAACCGCTACATCAGGCCGGGGATGTTCATGCCCCCGGTGACCGCGGCCATCTTGCTCGAGGCAAGCTCCTGGGCCTGACGGATCGCTTCGTTGACCGCGGCCGCCACCAGGTCCTCGAGCATGGCGACGTCATCCGCGTCGACGGTCGCGGGGTCGATCACGATGCGGTCGAGCTTCATGTCGCCGGTCATCACGGCCTTCACCGCGCCGCCGCCGACAGAGGCCTCGACGCTCGACTCGGCGAGCTCCTCCTGCACGCGGGCCATGTCGGCCTGCATCTTCTGCGCCTGCTTCATCATGCTTGCCATGTTGGGCTTCACGCTTCAGTCCTTTCCGTCTGGGTCGTTCGGGTGTTCCCCGATCACCTGCGCACCGAGCTGGTCGATGAGCATCCGTTCGATATCGTCTGTTTCCGGGGTCGGAGCCTCTGTCTCGAACGGCTCCACATGCTCTGACGACGCTGTCGGCGCGGGCTCGTCCCCGCCGTCGACACGCGGGGTATCGACCAGCGCGGGCGACTCCCCGGTCGGCTCCTGAGCGGGAGCGCGGACGGGGCCGCGACCGAGCTGGAACCGGAAGGGCGGGGCTCCGCCGAGCACGGTCGCGAGACTGCGCCGCAGGAGCTGGGTGTTCTCGCCATCCGACGCCTGCCTCATCTTGAACGCAGCATCGGCCGGGAACTCGACGACGAGCGTCTCCCCGTCACCGTCCACGTCGACCTCGGTGCCGTCGAAGATCGCCGCGCGGGGAGGCTTGAGCTTGCGCACCTCGGCGATCACGCCCGGCCAGGCGCGCTTTGCCCGTGCCCGGTCAAGGCCGCCCGTCATCGCGGTCGGCTCGACAACGGGTGGTGCGGGCGCCGGCTCCGGAGCCGCGACCGGCCCGGGGGCCGGGACGGGAACGGAGGGCTCGGGCTTGTGCTCGGGTGTCTGAATAACGGCCGCCGGTGGGGACAGAGGTGTTAGCGACACCCCGGTCTCCAGCGCGGCGATGCGTTCGGCCAGCGCCTCGAGTGTGACCTCGCCTTGGGGTCGCGCGAGACGGGTGAGCGCGACTTCGAGAGCGAGACGCGGGTCGGGCGACCAGCGCAACTCACCCACCAGCTCGCCGAGCACGTCGAGCACCCGGGAGAGGCGGTCCGGACCGAAGGTGACTGCCTGACCTGTGAGGCGGGCGGCATCAGCGCTGGTCATGTCGATGATGCCCGTAGCGTCCCCGACCGCCGAGACCACGTAGAGGTTGCGGACGTGCCCGACGAACTCGCGGACGAACTCGGGGATATCCACGCCGGACGCGGAGATACGGGCAACGAACCGGAAGGCCGCGGCCACGTCGCGAGCCGCCACGAGGTCGGCGAGTTCGAAGAGCAGAGCGCTGTCCACCTCGCCGAGCAGGTCCTCGACGTCGTCGAGCGCGATGTCCCCGCCGGTGAAGGCCGCGAGCTGTTCCAGCGTCGAGATAGCATCGCGCATGCCGCCGCCGGCGTGTTTGGCCACGAGGGTCAGCGTACCCTCTGCCACGGTCATGCTCTCGCAGCCCGCGATGTGGGCGAGACGCTCGACGATGTCCTCCATGCCGATGCGGTGGAAGTCGAACCGTTGGCAGCGGGAGTGGATCGTCTCGGGCACCTTGTGGGGGTGGGTCGTGCACAGGATGAAGACCGTGTGCGACGGGGGCTCCTCGATACTCTTGAGCAGCGCATTGAACGCATGCGTCGAGAGCATGTGGACCTCGTCGATGATGTAGACCTTCCAGCGGCCGCGGGTGGGCGCGTACGCGAGCCGCCCGATGATCTCTTCGCGGACGATGTCGACCTGGGTGCGCGACGCAGCGTCCAGCTCGTAGACGTCGGGGTGACGACCCTCCGTGACGTCGACGCACTGCTCGCACGTACCGTCGGGCTCGGGCGTGGGACCCTTCTCGCACTGGAGCGCCTTGGCGAGGATGCGCGCCGTGGTGGTCTTGCCGGTGCCCCGAGGGCCGGTGAAGAGGTAGGCGTGTGCGACGGTACCCTCGGCGACGGCGTTGCGCAGCGTGCGCGTGACGTGCGACTGGCCGACGACATCCTCGAAGCTCTGCGGCCGGTACTTACGGTAGAGGGACTGGTGGGCCATCTGGGACCTTTCGCGCGCCGGATTCCTGCCTTGAGTATAGCCGCCCCGACGACACCGCTGCAGACACGCGCAACGCCCCCGAGCGGGACCCGGACGCTCGGCAGAGGACGCTTATGGCTGCTTCCTTCCGGATCTGACCAGGTTCACGCCGTACCGCCGTCCGGACCCCGCTCGGGGGCGTCAGGTGCGGAGCACACAGTATACGTTCTGCCGGCCACTTCAACCAAACGCGCTCGTCAAGTCGCATCCTGGGAACATTCACAAGTACCAGGAAGGGAGGCCTACACCATGGATGAACGCAACCGTGAAACGCTCAACGCACTTGCCCGCCATGATAGCTGGCCCGCAGTCTCTGTCTACCTGCCGGTCCACCGCGCGGGCACCGACACCCAGCAGAATCCGATCAGGCTGAAGAACCTGCTCGCCCAGGCGGGCGATGCTCTCGTCTCGGGAGGGATGCGCTCCCCGGACGCCGAGGAGTTCCTGCGCGAGGCGTGGTCCCTGCAGCGCGACCCCGCCTTCTGGCGGGAGGGCTTCGACGGCCTTGCACTCTTCATCGGCGAGGAATCGTTCGAGGTGATCCGCACCTCCCGGCCGCTGCCGGAACGCTTGCGTATGGGAACACGCTTTCTGCTCAGGCCGCTCATGTCCGCACTCGCACCCGACATCACCTTCTACGTGCTCGCGCTCAGCAAGAAGCACGTACGACTCCTCGAGGGCACCCCCGAGGAGGTGCGGGAGGTCGATCCTCAGGGGATCCCCCAGGGACTCGCGGACGCGCTGAAGTACGACGACTACCAAAGGCAGGTACAGTTCCACTCCGGGACCTCCTCAGGAGCGACCGCCAACGGCCGGCGCTCGGCCATGTTCCACGGGCACGGTGGCACCGGGGAGACGGAGAAGGACGACCTGCTCCGCTACTTCCGACTCGTCGACGAGGGGCTCAGGGAGCTCGTTCCTGCTGACGTGCCTCTCGTGCTCGCGGGAGTCGACTACCTGCTGCCGATCTACCGTGAGGCGAGCACTCACGCACGTCTGATGTCCGAGAGCATCACGGGCAACCCCGACGAGGAGCCGGCACGCGAAATCCACGCCGAGGCCCTCGCACTGCTCGAGCCATACCTGAACGCCGACCTGCGCAGGGCGGTGGAGGCGTACGTCGAGGGTCGTGGCGGCACCACTGTTACCGCAGACCTTCGGCTCATAGTGCCTGCTGCGCTCGAAGGGCGTGTCGACACGCTCATCGTGACCGATCAGGACACGGCATGGGGCTCCTACGACAGCGCTGCCGACAACATGGTTCTGCGCTCGGAACCCCATAACGGCGACATCGACCTGCTCGACCACGCCGCAGCGGCGACGCTGCTGCACGGCGGTACCGTACACGTGCTACCCGCAGAGGAGGTGCGCCGGGCCACCGGCGCCGACGCCGCGGCGGTGTTCCGTTACTAGAAGCCCGTTTCGGAGATATCCCCCGCATAACAGCAGTCCCTTCGGAGAGGCGGTACCACTGTGACGAAGATCGTGCAGCTCTACCTGCTCACCACCGTCGTCTTTTTCGCCATCGACTTCGTGTGGCTGTCGACCGTCGCCCAGAGCTTCTACCAGAACCAGATCGGACCGCTGCTCAAGAGCCCGTTCAACCTGCCCGTTGCGGCCGGCTTCTACCTCTTCTACATCGTGGGCATACTCGTCTTCGCCGTCATCCCGGGCATGGACAAGGGCGGCCTTGTCGACGTGGTGTGGCGCGGTGCGTTGTTCGGCGCTCTCGCGTACGGCACCTACGACCTGACCAACCTCGCCACGCTGGAGGGCTACACGTGGCAGGTGGCCGCGGTCGACATGGTGTGGGGCACCGTGCTCACGGGCACCGTCTCGGCCGCAGGCTACTACATCGCCCGCTGGTTGAACGTCTGAGTCCGCGTCACTTCCGCACGCTGTTCTTGCGGGCACCGCGCTCTCGCCTGCGCATGACTGCCTTGAAGATCTCGTCGACAAACATCACCGACGAGGCGACCGCTAGCGCGACGCCCCACTCGGCCAGGCCGATCGCAGTGGTTCCGAAGACCTGCTGCGCGGGGCCCCAGTAGAGCACGACCACCTGCAACACGACAGCCAACGAGATACCTGCGATGAGCAGCTTGTTGCCGAGCGGGTTCATGCGGAAGATCGACGTGCTCATCGAGCGCGTCGACACGGCGCGCCACCACTCGTAGGCCACAAGCGTCATGAACGCCATGGTCTGCCCCATCAACAGCCCCTGCGTGCTCTCGTAGTGGTTGAAGACCGACAGCGTGCCGATAGCGATGACCGGTGACAGCGTCAGCACCCGCAGCATCATCATGCGGGTCAGGATGCCCTCGCGTGGAGGCCGTGGCCGCTGCTTGAGAACATCCCCGTGCTTGGGCTCCAGCCCGAGGGGCAGCACGGACACACCGTCCGTCACCAGGTTGACCCAGAGGATCATGATCGCCGTGAACGGGAGCGGCAGGCCGAGTACCAGAGCAGCGGTGATGGCCATGATCTCGCCGAGGTTGGTCGTGATCAGGAACATGACGACCCGCCGCAGGTTACCGAAGATGACCCTGCCCTGCTCGACAGCGGCGACGATGGTGGCGAAGTCGTCGTCGGTGAGCACCATGTCCGATGCTTCCTTGGCGACCTCGGTGCCGGTGATGCCCATCGCTACGCCGATGTCGGCCTGCTTGAGCGCGGGAGCGTCGTTGACCCCGTCACCCGTCATCGCTACGACCTCGTCGTGCGCCTTGAGTGCGCGAACGATCCTCAGCTTGTGAGCGGGCGTGACCCGGGCGAACACCGCGATGTCCCTCACGCGCCGGGCGAGTTCCTCGTCGTCCATCTCTTCGAGGTCCTGGCCGGTCACGACCTCCTCGTCCTCCTCGAGAATCCCGGCCTTGCGCGCGATGGCGGCCGCCGTTGCCGCGTGGTCGCCCGTGATCATCTTTACGTCCATACCGGCCTCGTGCGCCGCTTCGATGGCGGCGACTGCGTCCGGCCGGGGCGGATCGAGCAACCCCCACAGACCGAGGAAGACGAGTCCCGCCTCGGCGTGCGAGCGCTCCGCCTCGTCCTCGTCGACCGCAGGGCGGTAGGCGCCGGCGATGACGCGCAGCGCCTCATCGGCGAATGCCGCGGCCGCCTCCTCGATCTCGGCTCTCAGCTCATCGTCGAGCGGGCGCTCCTCGCCGTCGAGGAGCACGGTATCGCTGAACTCGAGGATGCGCTCGAAGGCACCCTTCACGTGCAGCGTCGCGGCTCCGTCGGCCTTGTCCAGCGTCGCCATGTACTTGAACTTGCTCGAGAACGGGATCTCGTCGATCCGGTGATGTTCGCTGTCCAGTCCGCACTTCACGAGGCCTCGCTTGTGCGATGCCACAAGCAGCGCGCCTTCGGTCGGGTTACCCTCGATCCGCCAGCGGCCGTCCTCCTGTTCGAGCGTGGCGTTGTTCGCGATGCATCCGATGGAGAGCAGCCTTTCGAGCTCCGCCGCACCGGGGGATCCCTCGTCGAGGGGCTCTCCTTCCTCGGTGGTGAACTCACCTTCAGGGGCGTACCCTTCACCGGTGACCCGGAGCCGCTGACCGCCGGCCCACACACGCGTGACAGTCATCTCGTTGCGGGTGATCGTCCCGGTCTTGTCGGAGCAGATGACCGTGGTCGAGCCGAGCGTCTCGACCGCCGGCAGCCGTCGCACGATCGCCCCGCGTTCCGCCATCCTCTGGACGCCGAGTGCCAGTACGACGCTGATGACGGCTGGCAGCCCCTCCGGGATCGCGGAGACGGCGGCGGCAACCGAGAACAACAGCATCTCGTAGAGCTCTTCGCCCCGGCCGATGCCGATCGAGAAGATGAGCCCTGCGAGAAGCACGGCAGCCACGCCGACGTACAGGCCGAGGCTCGAGAGCCGGCGCTGCAGCGGCGTCTCCATCTGGTCGACGGTCTGAACGTCGCCGGCGATGGCGCCGATCGACGTCTCCATACCGGTGGCCACGACCACCGCGCGGCCGCGACCGTCGGTCACGTTCGTTGACGACCAGACCATGTTGCGCCGGTCGGCAAGCGGGGTCGACTCCTCGAACTCGTCGGTGTCCTTGCCGACGGTGTCCGACTCACCCGTCAGGGCCGATTCGTCGACCCGCAGTTCGGTGACATCAAGCACGCGCGCGTCCGCGGCGACGAGGTCTCCTGCCTCCAGCAGGAGGATGTCGCCCGGAACGACGTCCTGGGCAGGGATGACCTCGGCGTCGCCATCTCTGAGCACCCGCGCCCGCGGTGCCGCCATCCGCCTCAGTGCATCCAGCGTCTTCTCAGCACGCCACTCCTGAGAAACGCCGATCAGCGTGTTGAAGATGATCACTGCGGCGATCACGCCCGAATCGACGTAGTGCTCGGCAAGCGCGGAGATGACGGCCGCAGCGATCAGCAGGTAGATGAGCGGGCTCTTAAGCTGCTTGAGCACGAGGGCGGCGAGCGAGACCCCGCCCTCGGCCGAGAGCGTGTTGGGGCCGTACTCGTCGAGTCGCCCTGCCGGCTGATCGCCAGCAAGCCCGTCGACAGATGACCCGAGGTCCTCGAGGACCTGCTCGGCGGTCAGGGCGTGCCACTTCTCTGTTGTCTCCGGGGTCGTGCTGGGCATCGTTGGGCGCACCCGACCAGGGTCGGCGGCGCGTCACCTCCTGCGTCAGTTCGGCGACAGGGTCCGGCGGCGTCGCCGACACTCCAACAGCGGCCTGCGGCGAATCCGTATAGCAGGTACATACCCACCCCCCGTGATACCAACGGGGAATCAAGAGAGCAGACAGACTTCAGCGGAAGGAATCCGATGGTTCCAGCACACGGCAACACCCCGGCGACAGTACGTCCTCGCCGGTTGAGGAAGCTCCTCATCGCAGCGTGCGCCCTGCTCCTGCTCGTAGCGGCCGCGTTCCTCGTCTGGGCACTCACCCCGTACCGCGCTAACGAGATGGCACTCGAGGCGATGAAGAGCGACGACAGGGTCACCGTCAGCGAGGGCCGTGAGGGTATCGTGTTCATGCCCTCGGCGACACCGGCTGCCGGGCTCGTGCTCTATCCGGGCGGACGAGTCGAAGCGAAGGCATATGCTCCGCTTGCACGGATGATCGCCGAGAAGGGCTACCTCGTCGTCGTCCAACCAATGCCGCTGAACCTGGCGGTCTTCGGCATCGGGCGGGCCCAGCGAGCGCTCGACGCATTCCCCTCCATCGATGTGTGGGCCGTCGGAGGGCACTCACTCGGCGGCTCGATGGCTGTCGAGTTCGCGGCGCGGGAGCCTGACCGGGTCGACGGACTCGTATTCCTGGCCTCCTACCCGGCCTCATCGGCCGACCTGACCGACTCCGGCCTCGACGTCATCTCGGTGTGGGGCACCAACGACGGACTCGTCACGCGGGACGATGTGGAAGAGTCGCGGTTCCGTCTGCCTCCGTCGGCGGAGATGATCGTGATCGACGGGGGGAATCACGCGGGGTTCGGCGCGTACGGAAAGCAGTCCGGCGACGGCGGGTCAACGCTCGCCGACGGCGCTCAGGCATCGACCACCGCGGCGGGGGTTGCCGGATTACTGGAACGTATCTCCGAGTAGGGATGCACACCCGAAAGCGCCCCACATGACCCGTTGTTCCGCTGTTCAAGCATGGTATGCGGGTTGCCGATACTCTCTCCAGGGAAGAATCGGGTTCCCGCGCGAACGCTGCGCGGAGTCTCCGCGCATGGATACGATTGCGAGAGGGGGGATCGCATGGCACTGGATCACAGGCTCACCGAGCTAGTGGACCGCGCGCATGGCGATTCACCCGATCCTGTCGTGTGCATCCTGCCGGATCTCACCATTGGCTACGCGAATGCCGCAGCCGAGTCGTACGCGGGCGTTCAACCGGGTGCGCTCGTGGGCACTCGCTGTCACGAGGTGCTCATCGGATCGCCGGGACCGTGCTCGGGCTGCATGGCGCGCGAGGTCTTCAAGGACGGGAAGCCGCGCGAGCGGACACGTCACATCACCGGGGCTAAACAGGCCGAGCGGTGGGTGCTCGAGAGCTGGCAGCCACTCCTCGGCAGCGATGGCTCGGTCGCGTGTGTCCTGGAGACCAGCCGGGACCAGACCGCCACGCGCGTTGCCGAGCGGGCAGCGATCGCGTCGGTGGAGCTGCGTGCCGAGCGTGATCGCATGCAGCACTTTCTCGACGCCACGGCAGCGGTGATCATGACGCTCGATCCGGAAGGGGTCGTCACGAGGATCAACCGCACCGGCGTGGAGGTGCTCGGGCGCGAGGCCTCCGAGGTCATCGGGCGCGACTGGCTCACAGAATTCGTCCCGCTCGAGCAGCGCGACGAGTGCCGCGAGCGCTTCAGGAGGATCATGAGCGGTGACTACGCCTCGGCGGAGGACCCGTGCGAGCACGACGTCACGCGACCCGACGGGAGCGTTCGGCGCGTGGAATGGCACAACGCCGTTACCCAGGATGAGGCCGGCATCGTGACCGGCATGCTGTGCTCCGGGATCGACGTGACACGCCGGATGGCAGCCGAGGAGGAGCTCAGGTTCCGCTCGGACGTGCTCGACAAGGCCAACGATGCCGTCGTCGTCCACGATCCCCAGGGCAAACCGGTCTACGCGAACAAACGAGTGTGTGCGATGTGCGGCTACACTCGCGAGGAGTTTCTCGGGCTCGAGCCGTTCGGCTGGCTGGATCCGGAGCACCGGGAGGTCCACGAGACGGTCCGCGAGGCCCTCGCACGTACCGGCGCTGCCATCTTCGAGACGCTCTACCTCGCCCGCGACGGTACGCGCATCCCGGTGGAGGCCCATGCGACCGCCACCGAGGTCGGCGGGCGCAACGTGATCGTGACCGCGGGCCGCGACATCAGCGACCGTAAGCGTGCCGAGCAGGCGATGAGCCGGCTGGCCTTCTACGACCCGCTCACGGGGCTCGCCAACCGCGCACTCTTCCTGGATCGGCTCCGTCACGCCTCGGCAGCGAGCAAGCGCACCGGCGAACGGCTCGCAGTCGCCTTCGTCGATCTCGATCACTTCAAGACGATCAACGACAGTCTCGGACACGCGACCGGCGACGCTGCGCTCATGGAGATCGCCCGCCGCATCAAGTCGAGACTGCGCGACGCCGACACCGTTGCCCGGCTCGGTGGCGACGAGTTCACCGTGCTCATGTCCGGCATTGAGAGCGCCGACGATGCCGAGCACGTTGCGGCCAAGCTTCTGGAGTGCTTCCGGGAGCCCGTGACCGTGTCGGGCAGAGAGATCTTCGTGACCGCCAGCATCGGGGTTGCGCTGAGCTCTACCGAGGACCAGGAGGACGTCGGCGCTCTGCTCGGCCGGGCCGACACCGCCATGTACCGGGCGAAGCATGGCGGCAGGGACACCTACTGCCTGCACGACGCGGCGCTCACCGAATCGAGCCGCGAGATGTTCGGGCTGAAGAACGACCTTCATGGCGCTGCCGAGCGCAACGAGCTCGATCTGCGCTTCCTGCCGATCGTCCGCGTGTCCGACGGAGTCCTCAGCGGTGTCGAAGCGCTCATCCGCTGGAACCATCCCGAGATGGGCCAGATCGCACCCTCGACGTTCCTCCCGCTTGCCGAGGAGTCGGAACTCATCGTCGAGATCGGATCGTGGGCGATCCGCCGCGCGTGCGAGCAGTTCGGCGAGTGGCGCGGCAAAGGCCTGCTCTCCGACGCGCGCCTCACCGTCAACCTGGCGGCTCGACAGTTCGCGGACCCGACGCTGGCCAAGCGGATCGGCATCCTGCTCGACGAGAACGGGTTCGAGCCCGGGGCGTTGGAGCTCGAGATCACCGAGGGCACCTTCCGCGGCGGCGAGAGCATGCACACCATCTGGAACGAACTGCGCGACCTGGGCGTGCGCATCTCCATCGATGACTTCGGGCGCGGCTACTCCTCCCTCGACCAGCTGCTGCGATTCGAGGTCGACGCCATCAAGATCGACCGCGAGTTCGTCCGCGGACTCGGGCGCAACGCGCGCTCGACTGCGGTGTGCAGAGCCGTCATCTCAATCGCCCGGCAGCTCGGGATCACCGTGGTCGCCGAGGGGGTCGAGACGCGCGTGCAGCACGCGTGCCTGCGTGCCGAGCACTGTGACGAGATGCAGGGCTATCTGATCAGCCCCGCGCTGCCCGCCGCGCAGCTCGAACCGCTCCTGCACGAGGAGACGCTCATGCACTGGCGGGAGTCGCCCGCAACGACGAAGTAGCGTCCTCGCGCCACGGAGAGGGCCCGAGCGTACCGGGTGCGTCAGGCGGTCCTGACCGCCTCGCGGCTCTCCGGGTCGAAGATGTGCATCCGCTCCATGTCGATGACGACCTCGACCTCATCGTCCGCGCTCACCGTGGTCCGCGGGTCGACGCGCGCGAGCAACTTGGTCTTGCCTGCAAGCAGGTGGAGGAACACCTCGTTGCCCATCGGCTCGGTCACATCCACCGTCACGGTGGTCGGCGCGGCGGTAATGCCCGAGGGAACGAAGTCCTTGTCGTGGATGTTCTCCGGGCGCACCCCGAAGATCATCTCTCTGTCGAGGAAGGCCCGCATCTCCTCGGCACGGTCCTGCGGCACGTCGACGGCGAACCCGTCACCGTCGAGACGCAAGCCCTCCCCGTTCTCAACGGCCTTCGCCGAGAAGAAGTTCATCGCGGGCGATCCGATGAAGCCGGCGACGAACACGTTGACCGGCTCGTCGTAGAGTTCCTGGGGGCTCCCGACCTGCTGGATGATCCCCTCGTTCATGACCGCGATGCGATCGGCCATCGTCATCGCCTCGGTCTGGTCGTGCGTCACGTAGACGAAGGTCGTGCCGAGACGCTGGTGCAGCTTGCTGATCTCGGCGCGTGTGTGAACGCGCAGCTTGGCATCGAGGTTGGAGAGCGGCTCGTCGAGGAGGAAGACCTGTGGCTCGCGCACGATCGCGCGCGCGACGGCCACGCGCTGCCGCTGGCCGCCGGAGAGCTGCCCGGGCTTGCGGTCGAGAAGGGTGTCGACGCCGAGCGTATCGGCGGCGTCCTTGACCTTCTTGGTGAGCTCGTCCTTCGGCGTCTTGCGAAGCCGCAATCCGAACGCGATATTGTCGAACACGGTCATATGCGGGTAGAGCGCGTAGGACTGGAAGACCATCGCGATGTCGCGGTCCTTGGCCGGGATGCCGTTGACGCGCCGGTCACCGATGTAGATGGAGCCCTCGGTGATGTCCTCGAGACCCGCAAGCATCCGCAGCGCGGTGGACTTACCGCACCCGGACGGCCCCACGAGCACCAGGAACTCGCGGTCGTGTATCTCGAGGTCGAACTCCTTGAGCGCGGTGAAGTCACCGAAGCGTTTCGTCACGTGCTCGAAGTGGACGCCAGCCATCTCTCTACCCTTTCACCGCACCGGCCAGGATGCCCTCGACGAAGTAGCGCTGGAGCGCGAAGAAGATCGCGAGCGGCAGAAGCATCGAAACGAACGCAGCCGCCGTGAGCAGATGCCACTCGCTGCCGAACGAGCTCACGAGGTTGGAGACGGTGACCGTCATGGGCGCTACGCTTCGCGAGCCGCCCAGATACACGAGAGCGACGAGGAGGTCGTTCCACACCCAGAGGAACTGGAAGATGCCGAGGGCGGCCAGCGACGGCACCGAGAGCGGCATCACGATACGGAAGAACACACGCCGGTGCGAGGCACCTTCGAGGAACGCGGACTCGAGCAGGTCCTTTGGCAGCGCGATGAAGAAGTTGCGGAGCAGGAAGACCGCGAACGGCAGGCCGTAGGCGGTATGCGCCAGCCAGACCGCCGGGAAGGTACCCGTGAGCCCCGAGGAGGCGAACATCTGCAGCACCGGGATCAGCGTGAGTTGGATCGGCACGACGATAAGCCCGACTACGATCAGGAAGATGGTGTCCCCTCCGGGCAGGTCCATCCAGGAGAACGCGTAGGCGGCGAAGGCCGCCACGATCACGACAAAGACCGTGACCGGGACCGAGATGATGAGGCTGTTGATGAAGGACTGCCCCATCCCCTGCGCGGAGACCACCTGCTCGTAGTTGGTCAGGGTGAACTCGAACGGGGTCGTGAACGAGGTCCACCAGCCGGTGGTGGCGATGACGTCCCTCGGACGGAGCGAGCTCACGAACAGGCCGACCGAGGGAAGCATCCACAGCAGGCAGATGACGATGATCGCGACGTGGAGCGGGCCCCGTGACACGTGTCGCATGAGGCGCTCCTGCCGGGAAAGCGATACGGCTTCTCTGGCCATGGCCTACTGCTCCCGCCTGAACCGTCGGATGTTGAGAGCCATGAGCGGGATGATGGCCAGCAGCAGCACGACCGCCACCGCGCTCGCCCGACCGAAGTTCCCGAAGGTGAACATCTCCTTGAACATGCGGTTCGCGAGAACATCGGTCTGGTAGTTTCCGAACGTCATAACGTAGACGAGGTCGAAGACCTTGAGCGAGTTGATGGTCAGCGTCACCGCAACTACCAGCATCACCGAGCGCAGCATCGGCAGGATGACGCGCCAGAAGATCTGCACCTCGTTGGCGCCATCGACGCGGGCGGCCTCGAGCACCTCGGCCGGTATGCCCTTGAGCCCGGCCGAGATGACCACGAGCGCGAAGCCCGTCCACATCCAGATGCCGGCGGCGATCAGCGCATAGTTGTTCACCGCCGTGTTTGTGATCCACGGCACCGGATCGAAGCCAAGGGCCACCATCGCGGCGTTCAGCACACCGGTCTGCTCGAACTGTCCGGGGCGATAGATGTACATGAAACGCCAGATGACTGCCGCGGCCGTGAAGGACACGGCCATGGGAACGAAGATGATCGCCTTGGCGACGGCCTCGTAGCGAACCTGGTTCGAGAGGACGGCAAGGATCAGGCCGAGCCCGACCGAAGCTCCGGTGAAAAGCACGAGCCAGAGCAGGTTATTGCGAAAGACGACGAGCGTTTCGGGATGCGTGAACAGATACCGGTAATTGTCCAGGCCCACGAACACCGGCGCGCCACGTCCGCTGAAGAAGCTCAGGTAGACGGTGTTCACGACCGGATAGACGAGAAACACCCCGAGCAGCACGAACGCCGGCAGGACCCAGAGCCACGCGATGGTGGCAAGACGCGGTCTCATCCGCCCCTCCCCCGGTGCCGGTCGGAGGGGCGACCGGCTGGTCGCCCCTCCACCGAATCACTCGCTAGCCTGTGCTACTCGTATGCCTCTGCAGCCACGGCCTCGACGTCGCCGAGGATCGTGTCCAGGTTGCCCGGCTGCTGCAGGTAGTCGATCGTCGCGTTCCAGAACGCGTTCTGGACCTCAGAGGGCATCAGGTCACCGGCGCCGAACCGGAAGATCGCCGATTCGGTCAGCTGCTCTGCGGCCTTGGCGGCCAGAACGTCAGGGTAGACCGAGGGGTCGAGCGAACGGTTCGGCGAGGCGTATCCGCCGGCCGCTGCCCACGACTCCCACGACGCACCGTCTGCCAGATAGTTCATGAGCGACCTGGCCGATGGGGTGTCGTTGAACATCGCTGCGACGTCAGCTCCACCGGTTGCCGCGCCGGCGTATGCCGGGTCGACGTAGGGGAACTTGAAGAAGTCGTAGTCCTGCTCGGGAACCAGATCGGGGAACTGGTTCGCGATGAACCCTTGTGTGAAGGAACCGAGGAAGTACATGTGCGCCTGCGGCGGGTCCTGGAACGGCAGGTACGATGCCTCCTCGAAGCCGGTCGCAAGAATGGCGTCCGCACCGCCGGGAACGAACCCGTCGGTCAGCGCCATGACACCGAACTTCTCGAACGCCGACTTGATAGCCGGATCGGTCCACGGGATCTCGTGGGCAACCCACTGGTCGTACACGTCAGGACCGGACTCGGCCAGCAGGATCTCTGCGATCCAGTCGGTCGCGGCCCAGCCTGTGGCCCCTCCGCTCTCGATACCGATGGACCACGGCGCGGTCCCGTCAGCGAGCATCTGCTCGGAGAGCGTTACGAGTTCGTCCCAGGTCTCGGGGATCTCGTAACCGGCGTCGGCGAAGTTGCCCGGGTTGTACCAGACCGTGCTCTTGGTTGCGGCCTTGATGAACAGCCCGTACAAGTTGCCGTCCACCGTACCGAGATCGATCCATGCATCCGAGTGGTCTGCACGGATCTGGCCCATGTCGAGCACGCCATCCAGTGCAACCAGGTCACCGCTTGCGGCGAAGTCCTGAAGCAGCGCCGGGTTAGGTAGTATTACAAGGTCAGGAGGGTTACCGCCCGACACGCGGGCCCTGAGTATCGCCGAAAGGTCTCTCGTGCCTTCGAACTCCATCCTGCCGCCCGTCTCGGACTCCCAGGCAGCGGCGACCTCCTCGAAGGCTGCTATCTCATCTCCGCCCCACACACCCATCACCGACACGGTGCCGATGGGCTCCTCGCCATCATCCGGCTCGGTGGTCTCGTCAGTCCCACAGGCGACGAGCGCCACCATGAGCGCCAGCGCGAGGGCGAGGATCGAGGTCTTCTTGAACCACGACATGCCTGCTCCCCCTTTCGATCGGAGAACTCACGCTGCACTACACATGCATTTAAGATACCCAGGAACTGGGAGTGCGAACCGATATCCTAGGTCCGCACGACCGCCTGAACCTGACTGCGACCAGCCCGGGACCGTACCGCGAAGGCCGCAATCCGTCTCGTATCCGAGTGCTACAGCGCAGCCGCGATCTTCGCCGCAAGACGGACGTTCGAGTAGACTAGCTGCCGGTTGGCCTCCTCGCTTGCCCCACCCGTCGCTTCGTGGATCTGCGCGAGCAGAAACGGGGTGACGTCCTTGCCGGTTATGTGGTTCTCGGCTGCCCGGGCCAGCGCGGCGGTGATGATCGCCTCTGTCTCGACGGGATCGAGTGCATGTTGCTCGGCGATCGGGTTGGCCACCACCACACCGCCCGCAAGGCCGAGGTTGCTCTTGGCATCCACGATGTGCGCTATCTCGCCGGGCGTTTCCGCACGGTGCGGCACGGGGAACCCGCTCGACGGCACGTAGAACGCCGGAAAGTCGTCCGTGCGGTAGCCGACCACCGGGACTCCGGCCGTCTCCAGATACTCGAGCGTCAACCCGATATCGAGCACCGACTTGGCTCCCGCGCAGACGACCGCCACGTCCGTGCGCGAGAGTTCCTCGAGGTCGGCCGAGATGTCGAGGGTACGCTCGCCCTGCCTGTGGACTCCGCCGATGCCACCGGTGGCAAAGACCCTGATGCCCGCGCGCGCGGCGGCGAACATCGTCGCCGCGACCGTCGTCCCGCCGTCGGCACCACGCGCAGCGAGCACCGGCAGGTCCCGGCGGCTCGCCTTCGCGATGCCGGTCGAGGAAGCAAACCGCTCCAGGTCCGCACGCTCCAGGCCGACGGTGAGCACACCTTCGACTACACCGATGGTCGCCGGGACGGCACCCTCCTCCCGCGCCACCCGTTCGGCCTCGAGCGCGCACTCGAGGTTAGCCGGGTAGGGGAACCCGTGTGTGATGATGGTCGACTCGAGCGCGACGACCGGACGGCGTGCGTCAAGCGCGTGTCGGACCTCCGGCGAAACCCTGAAGACGTCGCTCATGGAAGCATCTCCCTCATTCGTGCCTCGACAGCATCCCGAGTGAGCGCGGGTGCCACCGTGTCTTCACTACCAAGCGTGATGGCCGCGCACGCGATCGCAAAGCCCGTGCATTCACGTGGATCGTGGCCGGCGAGCGTCGATGCGACGATGCCGGCCATGAACGCATCACCTGCTCCCGTCGCATTGACCACCGTGTCCACCGGAGGCCCGAAGGTGCCCCGGGACCCGGCGGTCGCATAGGCTACGCCGTACTCTCCCGCTGTGACGTAGGCCGCTCCGACACCGAGGGCGACGAGGGCGGCCGCGGCCCGAGCAGCCCCTTCCACCGACTGCTCGAAGGCTTCTCCGGTTAGCGCTGTGGCTTCGAGCACGTTCGCGTGAACCGCCGCCGCCCCGTCCAGCAGACCAGTCAGGCGTGGCGCCTTGGCCGACGAGACGCACTCGAGGAACAGTGAGGCATCGGGCATCAGTTCGCGAGCGCGCATGAGCGAGTCGGTGCCGATGTTGGCGTCGAAGACCAGCGCGTCCTGCCGGGCCAATCCCTCGACGGCGACAGCGATCTCGTCCGGTCCGACCGCCTCGAGCGCGCGCATGTCGTTGACGGCAACCACCAGGTCTCCCCGGTCGTCAAGAACCGCCAGATAGACCGATCCAGGCACTCCAGCGCAGCGAATCTCTCTCGCAACGTCTATTCCGGCATCCTCGCACTCCGCGCGCCGGGCCCGGCCGTTCGCGTCATCCCCGAATGCCGTGAGCAGCGTGACCTGCAGGCCGAGCCGCGCGAGGTTCTCTGCGACATTGCGGCCCACGCCCCCCGCCGAAACGGTGACGCGCCCGGGATTGGAGTCGTACATCGATAGTCCACTCCCGGGCACGCCCACGATGTCGGTGTTGGCTCCTCCGATAACGGTGACCCGCGACACGCCTGACCTCCTCGGAGTGGTCCGGGTGCTTCGGACTGTCGCTCCCCTGCCCCGTTCGTCGTCTTGAACAGAGTGTCCCTTCCGGGCACGACTGTAAACCGCGGCTGCAGGGGAACACTCAGGGAAGAAGGATTCGGACGAGGAGGCAGACCGTGACCGGGGCAGTACTCTCCCGCAATGCGTTCGACATCATCGTGATCGGCGCTGGGCCGGCAGGGTTGACCGCCGGTATGTACTGCGCGCGCCAGGGCTTCTCGACCGTGGTCGTGGGAGGCGAGATCGGCGGGCAGGCCGGGTGGGCGGGCAAGATCGAGAACTACCTCGGCTGGCAGGCCATCACCGGCCCCGAACTCGTCGCCGCCTTCCGCGAGCACGTCTCGGCATTCGACGTGGAGTGCCTCGAGGGCCAGCTCGTCAACGCGCTCGTGGCGCGCGACGACGGGGGCTTCGACGTGTATACGCGCGAGGGCACGGCGCTGAACGCACGGGCCATCATCATCGCGACGGGCAAGGCGCCCAACCGCCTCTCGGTGCCGGGCGAGACCGAGCTCGTCGGGCGCGGCGTCTCGTACTGCGCGACCTGCGACGCCGCCTTCTTCTCCGGCTCGGATGTCGCCGTGGTGGGTCCCGGCGAGTCGGCAGCCGATGCTGCACTCCAGCTCGCGAGACTCGGTGCGCGACCGATCATCCTGTCCGAGCGCCCGCTCAAGGTCCCCGAGTCCACCCTCGGCGCGCTCGCCGGCGACGAGACGATCACGCTGCGTCCCGGCTCGAAGGTGATCGGCATCGAGGGCGAGGACGCCGTGACCGGCATCACCGTGCGCGACGTGTCGACACAGGCCGAAGAGACGCTGTCGGTGAAGGGTGTGTTCATCGAGACCGGAGCCATCGCCGCTGCAGAGTTCACCGCCGGACTCGTCGAGACGAACGAGCGCGGTGAGATCATCGTGGACAGGCGCTGCGCCACGAGTCTGCCGGGGGTCTACGCCGCCGGCGACGTGACCGACGGGCTCGGCAAACAGGTCATCATCGCCGCCGGCGAGGGAGCCCGCGCGGCGGTTGCAGCGGGCCAGGACCTTAAGGCACGGCGGTGATTCCGTGGATAGCAAGGCTGTGTTGAGTGTCGTCGCGCTCGTTGTGGTACTCGCAATCCTGGCCGCTGCTGCGATGGCAGGATTCCGCACCACCACCACACGCGTGGCTCCCGGACAGCCCGCACCCTCGGCAGACCACCCCCAGTCGCGCTGCGTCTGGTGTCATATCGAGGTCCGCTAGAAGCGCTTCCTCCTAGGCCAGTGCGGTCAAGGTCACGGCAACGAGCGCGAGTGCCACTCCGGCGCGCTGTAAGCCCTGCAGGCGCTCACCGAGGAACGCCCGTGCGAGCAGTATCGTTACCACCGGATGCATCGAACTGAGCACCGACACGAGCGCGAGCGGCCCGATGCGCAGCGCTGTGATCAGCGCGACGTTGGCCAGGGCATCCACCGCTCCCGAACCCAACGCAAACGCGCGCGCCCCGGGAACGACGAGGTAGCGGCGTATCCGCGCGAACGTCATCACGCCGAGCAGGGTTGTCGAGACGATACGTGCGGACACGAGCGGGACGAACCCGCTGTCCGCACCGCTTTGCGCGTAGGCGATCAGCGTGACCGAGAAGCCGACCGCGGCCGCGACAGAGAGGAGCACCGCCTTGAGCGGCATCGCCGCTCGCGACTCGGTGTCACCGGCCGCGCTGGCCACCAGCACCGCGACGAGTGCGAGTGTGATCCCGATGCCGGTGACCGGACGGAGTACCGTTCCGCTCGCAACGTCGTAGATGGCTGGGATCGCAGCCGATATCGCCGCCGTCAGCGGGGCGACCACGCTCATCCGGCCCCACGCAAGCGCCGCGTACAGGGCCACGACCGCGAACCCGCCCGTCACCCCGGCGATCCCACCCCACGCAACGTCAGAGAAGGCCACCTCGCGTGCGGGGAACAGGATGGCGGTCACGCCGAGGAGCAGCGCACCGAGCATGTGCGCGTTGGCGGTCACCGCGAGCGCCATGTCGCGACGGCTCGCGAGCCCGCCGGTGAAGTTCGCAACCCCGAAACAAGCCGCGGTAGCCACGGCGAGCAACACTGCGGTCATCTGTCCCGTTCCCTCTCACTCCGATGTGCAGCTAATGGTAGCGCGGAGCGTCCTGCTCTGCCGAGGATCCACACTCGCCCCTGCGCCCGTGCTACCATCTCGTATCCGTCGCGTAGGAAGGGACAACGGGTGTCACGCACCACGAGCAGCATGATCGCCGGAGCACAGGCGGTCGCACCGGTCATCGTCGGTATCATCCCCTTCGGGCTGGTGGCGGGTGCCGCGGTCACGAGTGCGGGGATGGGGCTGGCCGAGGCAGTCGGCATGTCCCTCCTCGTCAACGCCGGGGCGTCTCAGATCGCAGCCACCGCGCTCTTCGCAGAGAACGCGCCGCTCTTCGTCGTCGTGGGCACAGCGCTCGTCATCAACGCCCGCATGTTCATCTACAGCACGTCGATCGCCCCGGTGCTCGTACCCGAGGCCGGACGCTGGCGCGCACTCCTCGGGCATCCGCTCGTCGACCAGAGCTACGCGGCGATGATGACGAAGGGTCGGTACCGTGACGATATCCGGGTGGTTCCCTACTACGTCGGCTCGTGGCTCGTGCTCGCACTGGTGTGGCAGCTCTCGAACATCTCAGGCGCACTCGGCGGGGCGTTCGTGCCTGCCTCGTGGTCGCTCGATTTCGCCGTCCCGCTGGTCTTCCTGACGATGCTGGTGCCCGCTCTGAGGTTCCGTGCCGATGTGGAAGCCGCGATCGCCACCGCTCTCTCCGCAGCGATTCTCGTACCCCTCCTCCCGATGCAGACGGGACTGATCGCGGCGATCGTCATCGGGATGGTATGGGGCGCGCTCCGGCACCACGAACACCCGGCCGTGGAGGTGGATGCGTGAGCGAGCGGGAGACCTTCTGGTTCGTCATCCTCGCGCTGGCGGGTGGCACCTTCCTCCTGCGCAGCCTGCCTTTCTGGCTGCACGGACGCGCTCCGGCACCCCGCTGGCTCGAAAGACTGCTCCGGCACGTACCTGCAGCCGCGCTGACCGCACTCGTGGTTCCCGCTTCGCTCTACACAAAGTCCAACGGCGCCTACGAGGTGGCACCCGCCCGGATCGTAGCTGCGGTCGCGGCCCTGCTCGTCGCGGCTAAGACGCGCAACGTGATCTGGACGCTCGTCACCGGGATGGCCGTGCTCTGGGTCACACAGGGAGTGCTCGGAACGCTCGGCCTCTGATGCCGCATCGCTCGCCGGGTTCCTGCGCGGGCTCGACGGCGGCCCCGGCAACTGCGCGTCACGCCTGCTGGCAGGCAGGGCTTCCGGACGCCGGTCGCGGGGTACCCGCTGAGGGGTTCGGGCGAACCAGCACGCGGCCGATCATGTCCGACAGCCCCTCGCCGTCCACGAGCTGAACGGGCTGTCCCTCGGCGACGGCGCGTGCGCCCCGGGTGAACGTCCCGGACGTCGTCAGCACGCCCCCGCTCACCGGGTAGGCCGCCACGAGATCGAGCATCTCCCGGACCGCCGTCGCGCCTACCCTGCGTGTCCGCCACTGCTTGCACTGGACCAGACGGGTCTCGCCGCGGCGCTTGAGCACGAAGTCGACGTCGTCGTCAGGGCCGGGATGGGGGCCTGCGATCACCGTGTATCCCTGGCGGCGGTATGCCTCGGCAAGCAATCCTTCGAACTGCTCCCAGGTGAGCTGTCTGACAGGCGCGGTCATGGACGTCCTCCTCGTACGATGCCTCTCGTACATACATCGTCATCAGGAGGCCTGGACTGAAGCGCCTCGTGCTATCAGTCTGCCCCTACGCCTTCGCGCGCTTGGACGCCTTCTTGCGCTCGTTCTCGTCGAGGATGCGCTTGCGCAGCCGGATGCTCTTAGGAGTGACTTCGACAAGCTCGTCGTCCTCGATGTACTCGAGCGCCTCCTCGAGGGTGAATGTCACCGGCGGGGCGAGTTGGATGCCCTTGTCCGAACCCGAGGCACGCATGTTGGTGAGCTGCTTGGCCTTGGCCACGTTGACCACCAGATCGCTGTCCTTGGCGTGCTCGCCCACGATCATGCCCTGGTAGCACATCGCACCGGGACCGACGAACAGGTTGCCGCGGGTCTGCAGCGCGTCGAGCGCGTAGGCCACAGCCTTGTCGGTCGACATCGCGATGAGCGAGCCGTTGATGCGCCCGCCGATCTCGCCCCGGTACGGACCGTACTCGCTGAAGTGGTGGAAGAGCGTGGCCTCGCCCCGCGTGCCGTTGAGGATGCGAGTGCGCAACCCCATGACACCGCGGCTGGGAATCCTGAACTCGAGGTGCACGTGCTCGTCGCGCTGCACCATGTCGACCATCTCGCCGCCGGCCGAGCCGAATACCTCGATGACCTTGCCGGCATACTCGCTCGGCACGTCGACCACGGCCTGCTCGATAGGCTCGAAGATCTTGCCGTCTTCTTTCTTGTAGATGACCTGCGGGCGGCCGACCTGGAACTCGTGACCCTCGCGGCGCATCGTCTCCATCAAGACCGAGAGGTGCAGCACCCCGCGCCCCGCGACCTCCATGCCGTCCTTGCCGGGAGTCTCGGTGATCCTCATCGAGATGTTGGACTCGGCCTCGCGCAGCAACCGCTCCTTGATCTGGCGGCCGCCGACGATGTCGCCATCCTGGCCCACGAGCGGGCTCGTGTTCGCGGCAAAAACCACCGACATGGTGGGTTCCTCGAGGTGGATGGGGTCCATGTAGACCGGAGCGATACGACACGTGAACATGTCACCGATGTCGGCGTCCTCCACGCCCACGACCGCGACGATGTCCCCCGCATGCGCCTCGGAGGCCTCCTGCCGGCCCAGCGCTTCGAACGTGTACAGCTGCTTGGCGGTGGCCTCATGACGGGTGCCGTCGTTCTTGACTACGAGGATCCGGTCGCCGGTACGCAAGGTGCCCGAGAAGATGCGCCCGATGCCGATGCGGCCCACAAAACTCGAGTAGTCGATGGTGCAGACCTGCATCGCTACGGGCCCCGACACGTCGACGTCCGGAGCCGGGATGTGCTCGAGGATCGCGTCGAGGAGCGGTCCCATGTCATCGTTGTCGTCGTCGGGCTCGAAGCGCGCATAGCCGTTGACCGCGCTCGCGTAGATGATCGGGAAGTCGAGCTGCGAGTCGTTCGCACCCAGGTCCACCATCAGGTCGAAGACCGAGTCGACGACCTCGTGAGGACGGGCGCCGGGACGGTCGATCTTGTTGATGACGACCACCGGCTTCAGTCCGTGCTCGAGCGCCTTGCGAAGCACGAAACGGGTCTGGGGCATCGGCCCTTCGAACGCATCCACGATGAGCAGGACGCCATCGGCCATCTTGAGCACCCGCTCGACCTCACCGCCGAAATCGGCGTGTCCCGGCGTGTCGATGACGTTGATCTTCACGTCACGCCAGCGGATGGAGATGTTCTTCGAGAGGATCGTGATGCCCCGCTCGCGCTCCTGGTCGTTGGAGTCGAGAACCTGGTCGACCACCTGCTGGTTGTCGCGAAACACGTGGGTAGACTGGAGCAGCCGGTCCACAAGGGTGGTCTTGCCGTGGTCGACGTGCGCGATGATCGCGATGTTGCGGATGTCGTTCTGACGCATGATGCTCCCATGTCAGCTCGGTTGCGTGTTCACACAACGAGGTCCCGCTCTCCGAGGAGGGCGGGACCTCGCGTACTCAGCCTTTAGCAGCGGTCGTGACGCCCGCCTTCGGCCAGGTAGTTAGAGCTTGCGGACGTTGCTCGCCTGCAGCTTGCCGTTCTGGCCGGTCGTGATCTCGAAAGCAACAGCCTGACCCTCGTCGAGGCTCTTGAAGCCGTCGCCCTGGATCTCGCTGTAGTGAACGAAGACGTCGTCGCCCTCGTCGTGCGAGATGAAGCCGTAGCCCTTGTCAGCGTTGAACCACTTAACAGTACCTTCAGCCATGTTCTTACTCATCCTTTCACCCCAACACGGGGTAAAACAAAGCGGCCTGCCCTGATCTCCGTTCCCTGCGTTGTCACGATACGCAGGTGGAGGGACACGCCGCGAATCCATGGGCCACCACGTGTGACCCTGACGCGAGATTATACGTGACGATCCGCTGCGCGTCTAGCATCCAGAACAGGAGGACCCGGGCGGTCTACGAGCGCCGGCCGGCCCTTCCGCTGCCACCCCGGCGACCGCTCCTGCGGCCGGAGCCGCTGCGATTGCCGGCTGCACCGCTCGCGCCTGCACGGGCCACGGTCCGCTCAGGGTCGGGCATGTGGCGGGCGGCGTACCGGAAGCCTTCGAGGTCCTCGCACGCGATGGTGGACCCGAGCGTCTTCTCGATGTCGCGCAGCACCTCGACCTCCTCGGCGGAGAGGAAGCTGATGGCACTGCCACTCGCGCCTGCGCGGGCAGTTCGGCCGATGCGATGCACGTAGTCCTCGGCGGTGTTGGGCATGTCGTAGTTGACGACGTGGCTGATCTCGTCGACGTCGATGCCTCGGGCGACCACGTCGGTCGCGACGAGTACCGGCGAGCGGCCGGCCTTGAAGGCGTCGAGCGCACGCTGGCGCTGTGCCTGGCTGCGCCCGCCGTGGATGGCCGCGCTGGCCACGCCCTGGCGCTCGAGCTGGCGGCTCAGGCGGTCGGCGCGGTGCTTGGTGCGGGTGAAGACGAGCGTGCGGGTGTGGTCCGAGCGCTTGAGCAGTTCGACGAGCAGGTCGGTCTTCTGCGTGCGGCAGACCGGATAGAGCGTCTGGCCGATGCGCTCGACGGGAGTGCTCGGCGGTGAGACTTCGACGCGGGCGGGGTTGTGCAGAGTCGACTCGACGACCTTGAGCACGCCCGGGGACATCGTTGCCGAGAAGAGCAGATTCTGGCGTCGCTCCGGCAACAGGTTGAGTATGCGATGCACGTCTGGCCAGAAGCCCATGTCGAGCATACGGTCGGCCTCGTCGAGCACGAGCGTCTCGACGCTGGAGAGGTCGACGGCGCCACGCGAGTGGAGGTCGAGCAGGCGGCCCGGGCACGCGACGACGATGTCGACGCCGCGCCGCAGCTTCTGGATCTGCGGGTAGATTCCCACGCCACCGTACACGACGGCGTACCGGTGGCCGGTTCGCTTCGACGCATCGCGGATGACCTCGGATATCTGCAGAGCAAGTTCGCGGGTCGGCGTCACGATGAGCGCACGGACGCCCTTGCGGGTCGGGGTGCGCTGCAGCATCGGCAGCACGAACGCGGCTGTCTTGCCGGTTCCGGTCTGCGCAACGCCGACGACGTCACGGCCGCCGAGTATCAGCGGGATCGCCTGGGTCTGGATCGGGGTGGGGTCGGTGTATCCCATGGCGGACACACCATCAAGAATGCGCGGCGCAAGGCCGAGCGCGCTGAACGACATATGTCTTCTCCTGTACCGTGCGCCTGTTCAGGGTCGCACTGCGTGGCAGACGCAGCTGATCCTCTGAGCGGGCCGCATCGGGCGGCACAGGACAACCGGGTCTTGGGTGAGCTGGCGTAGTGTAGCACGGATCGCTCCGCTGTGCGCGCCGCGGACTTTGCACCGCTGCAACTCGCGTCGAGTGGGAAGAACCTAGATAAGACGCAGACACCTTCCGGCAGATGGAGTGAGAACGATGAACATCGACGAGATCAAGGACCGGGTGACCGACCTTCGCGAGCGCGTACCCGAGGTGCGCGACCGTATCGATTCCTGGCGAGACGAACTCGAACTGCCCGAGACCCAGAAGACCGAGACCGCCGCAGGCGCTGTCCTCATCGGTTCGGGCGTCGTCGCGGCGATCATCAACCTGCTCGGAGGCAAGCGCGACGCATGGGCGTGGTTCCTGCCGGCGATCCTGTTCACCGGCGGTGCCGCCCTGGTGATCGCAGGCGGACTCGAGCGCAGAGAGGCTCGCATCGAGGCCGCCGAGGAAGCGGTGCTCGCCGAACTGGACAGCCTCGACCCGATCGCACGCGCCAAGGTCCTCAAAGAGGTCGCCGAGGAGCAGTTCGCCAGGCTCGGGGCGCGCCCGGGCGGCGCCGAGGCGTAGGGCCACGACCAGCACATCGATCGCGCGCACGGCGTTCACGGGGAATTCATACCGGGGCGGAATGATAAGCGTGTAGCATTCAACCCCGTGTAAGGAGGCTCACGACGTGAACAAGAAACGTGCGATCGCACTGGCAGCTGCCACACTGGTCGCTGGTCTGGTGATCGGCAACATGGCAAGCGCGTTCGCTGCGCGCAGTGCCGAGGCGCCGCGCTCGAACCAGACGCAGACGCAGGCGGCCTGTGAAGGCACCGGCGCGCGAATCGGTCCGATGATGCGTGACGCCGGGGGCCGCCTGTCAGATGTCGTGGCGAGTCTGACCGGTCTGTCCGCTGACGACGTGGCCACGAAGCGAGCCGATGGCGAGAGCATCGCCGACGTCGGAGCATCGGCCGGTGTCAGTTCGGACGAGATCGTGACTGCAGCTCTGGAAGTCCGGACGGCAGCCCTCGATGAGATGGTCGCCGCCGGAAGTATCACTCAAGAGCAGGCCGATGTCATGATCGACCGCATGACCGACCGGCTGGCCGAGCGTGTCACGTCGACCGACACCAGCGCCAACGGGTGCGGCAACGGCGGCGGGCGCGGCTTCGGCGGCGGGCGCGGTCAGGGTTCGGGCGCATGCGGCGCGTGCCCCAACGCCCAGTAGCCGTTCACCAGCACACGAACCGCGTCCCCGAAGGACGGGTCGTCAACCGCGACCCGTCCTTCGGCGTGTCATACTCGAAACAGCAGCGGTAAGGAGCGTCCATGCGGACCGTGCTCGTCATCGACGACAACGTCAAGATCGTCGACGTCCTCTCCGAGTATCTGCACGCGGAGGGATTCGACACCCTCACTGCGACAGACGGCGTAGAGGGCCTGTCCCTTGCGGAGACGCGACGGCCCGATATCGCACTCGTCGACATCATGCTGCCGGGGATGGATGGCCTCGAACTCACCCGACGCTTTCAGAGGATCGACGTCCCGGTCATCCTCGTCACCGCTCGCAGTGACGAGATCGACCGGCTGATCGGGCTCGAGGTCGGCGCGGACGACTACGTGACCAAACCGTTCAGCCCACGGGAAGTCGTCGCGCGCGTCAAGGCCGTGCTTCGCCGGTACGAGCGCGCCTCGCACCCGGCAGAGTCTCCGCCACTTCAGGTTGGAGACCTGACCGTCGACCGGGAGCGCAGAATGGTGCTCGCAGGCGATCGAAACGTGGATCTCACCCGAACCGAGTTCGACCTCCTTGCGGCGATGGCCTCTCATCCGGGTCGGGTCTACACGCGGGGACAGCTGCTCGAGATCGTCTCCGGTGAGGCGTTCGAGGGCTACGAGCGGACGATCGACGCGCACGTCAAGAATATCCGCAGGAAGCTCGGCGAGGACCCGCGTGCCCCGCACTACGTGCGTACGGTCATCGGCGTGGGCTACAAGGTCGAGGGCTGAGCGATGATGCGATCCGGACTCTTCTGGCGCATCTTCCTCGGAACGCTCACCGTGGGGCTCGGCTCGGTCTTGGCAGTCGGACTCGTAACGCGTGCAGTCTTCACGCGGGCCTTCGCCGCCTACGTGCAAACGCTTCCCGGGCCCAGGGGCATGAGCATGATGGGTGGCGGACGCACTGCCGTGGTTGGCGCCGCCGAGCAGGCCTTCATCACGAGCGTCGATCGCGGCGTGTTGCTCGGCGGCATCGTCGCGGCGGTGGTCGCTGCGGTGGCGGCGTTCCTACTCGCCCGTGCTCTCACCGACCCGCTCCGCCGACTCGAGAACGGGGCCACGCTGATCGCTTCGGGCGATCTTGCCCACCGGGTCGAGGTCGGGGGCCCGGAGGAGATCGCAGCGCTCGGAGAGAGTTTCAATGCGATGGCTGGCTCGCTCCAGGAGGCCGAGGATCTTCGGCGGCGCATGGTCGCTGACGTGGCCCATGAGCTTCGCAACCCGCTGGCCGCCGCGCGCGTTCAGGCTGAAGGCATGGCCGAGGGGGTCCTGCCCGCCGAGACCGAACGGCTCGAATCGCTCGTCGAAGATCTCGGACATCTGTCGCGGATCGTCGACGATCTCCAGGAACTTGCCCTGGCCGAGGCAGGCCGCCTGGCCTACGACATGGCGCCGTTGGATATCGCCGCGCTCGCAGCAGGCGAGGCCGCCCGCGCAGCCGGCCTCGTCCACCCGGGTGTCGAGCTCAGGCCTCATGAGGCGCGCGCGGCGATCACGGTGACCGGTGACGAGGGCCGGCTCTCCCAGGTGATGCGGAACCTCCTCGCCAACGCCGCTCGCCATACACGCGTGGGACGTATCGAGGTGACGGTGAGGGCCGGGGAAGGCTTCGCCGAGGTGCGCGTGACCGACACGGGTGAAGGGATCGCCGCAGACGACCTCCCTCACATCTTCGAGCGCTTCTACCGGGCGGACTCGGCGCGAGGCGCTATCTCGGGCGGAGCGGGCCTGGGCCTTTCCATCAGCCGGCGCATCGTCGAGGACCACGGCGGGGAGATCTTTGCCGAGAGCAGTGAGGGCGTAGGCACTACAGTCGGCTTTCGCCTGCCGCTCGGGGTCTAGGTCACCCCGCGTCCTCGTGCCTCCCTGCCTTTCCTGCCTGGTAGAGCCCGAGCATGAAGCGGTGCGGACCGGGTGTGCCGGGCGGGACGAACGCGACCCTGTCGCCAGGCTTGATACGGTGATCGAGACTGTGAACGATGTGATTGCAGAACACGCCCTCGATGTCGTCGACGGGCAAGTCAAGGTCCAGCGCAAGCTGGCGCGCGGTCACACCTTCCTCCGGCACGTCGATGTCGACCACCGACGGGAGACTGCGCTCCTGCCGGATCGCGTGGAGCAGACCGAACATACGAATCGTCGCCGGCGCTGGCATGTGCTCTCTCCCGGAGGTCTGGGCCTGTGCTCGCTGCGATGTAGATACCCGTCTGACCGCCGTGCGAAGTAGCTTTGGGTACATGAGTGGACATGGGACCACTCATGACACTCGTGGCGCTCGGCTGGGCGACCGCTCTTGTGGCCGGTGCGAAGGCGGTGCACCGACACCTCGGTCTCCTCCGTCGGCTCTACATCCCCAGCTCAGTCCTGGCCGGTGTGGTCGCCCTGCTGATAGGCCCTCAGGTACTGGGCGCACTTGCGACCCGGCTCGGCGGCCCGGAGGCGATCGCGAATGGCGTTCTGCCTGCAGGCGTCATCGAAGTCTGGGAGGGCCTCCCCGGCCTGCTCATCAACGTGGTGTTCGCCGCGCTCTTTCTCGGGAAGACCATCCCCGCGCCGCGCGAGATCGTCCGTCTCGCAGGCCCTCAGGTCGCGCTCGGCCAGACACTTGCCTGGGGGCAGTACGTGGTCGGGATCGGGCTGGCACTCCTCGTTCTCGGACCGGTCTTCGGCATGGACCCGATGGCCGGCGCCCTCATAGAGATCGGACTCGAAGGTGGCCACGGGACCGCCGCCGCACTCTCCGAGACCTTCGAGGAGTTCGGCTTCTCCGAGGGAGCCGACCTCGCACTGGGGCTCGCCACCATCGGACTCGTCGGCGGCGTGCTCAGCGGTATCGCCATCATCAACTGGGCCGCGCGAAGCGGCAGGCTCGACCTGGAGGCAGACCCCGGACGCGACGATGACCGGGCGGACAGGATGTGCGAGTTCGACGAGCGGGAGGCCGATGCGGCGGCTGCGGCGGAAGAGGATGCCGACCCGCTCTCGGCACACCTTGGACTGATCGCTCTGGCCATCGCACTCGGCTGGATGCTGCAGCAGGGGCTGGTCGCCGTGGAAAGCGTCACCTGGGCCCGCGACGGCGGCCTCGAACTCATGCGGCACCTACCGCTCTTCCCGCTCGCGATGATCGGAGGGCTACTGCTGCAGCTGGCACTCGATCGAATCGGGGACGCAGGACCCCACGTCGATCGTTCCCTCGTGAACCGCATCTCCGGTGCCTCACTCGACATCATCATCGTCGCTGCGATCGGGACGCTGTCGCTGACGGTGCTCGGGGACAACATCGGGCCGCTGCTCCTGATGGCGGGAGCTGGCATGGTCTGGAGCATCGGGGCCTTCCTGCTGCTCGCGCCGCGGATGGTGCGCGACTACCCCTACCAGCGCGGGCTGGCGGACTTCGGCCAGTCGACGGGCATGACCGTCACCGGACTGCTACTCGTGCGCATGGCGGATCCAGCCAACCGGGCCAACGCGATGGAGAGCTTCGGGTACAAACAACTGCTGTTCGAGCCGTTCGTCGGAGGCGGGTTGTTCACCGCGCTCTCGGTGCCGCTCATCGCGCAACTCGGACCGTGGCCCGTGCTCGGCATCACCTCTGTGCTGCTTGCGGCCTTCCTCGCACTCGGCTTGCTCTACTTCGGGCGGCAGCCCGGTGGAACTAGCGAGCGGAGTCGGTGAGCTCGGCGCTGAGCGCCCACAGCGCGCGCTGCGCTTCGAGATCATGGCTCGGCGGAGAGGAGCGCCGGGGGCGCCGGCGGTAGAAGTAGCGGCCGGTGGCGCCCTCCACCTCGTGTGAGGAGGCGAGCCACACGAGGGTGTCCGCGCCGACCTCGGGTGTCGATGCGACCAGGGGTGAGAACCGGTGCATGAGCGACCCGAACACCCCGTAGCCTGCCGCGCCGAAGCCACTATCGATCAGACCGGGATGCATGACCGTGCTGGTCACGCCGGTACCGTGGAACCTTCGTGCGTGCTCGTAGCAGAACATGATGTTGGCCAGTTTGGCATTGGCGTACGCACCGAACGGACTCCACCCATGCTCGTAGGTCGGATCGTCGAGCCGCACGCCGCGCCACGCCGCCCAGTGCGCATCGCTCGAGAGGGTGACGACACGCGAGGGCGCAGATGCCCGAAGCAGCGGCTCGAGCAGGGTGCTCAGGAGGAAGTGGGAAAGGTGATTGACCTGGAAGGTGATCTCGTTGCCCTGGATGGTCAGCTGGCGCTGCGGGTAGATGGCACCCGCGTTGGCCACGAGCACGTCGAGCCGGTCGTAGAGACGAGTGAAGCGCTCGGCCGCCGCGCGCACCTCGCAAAGATCGCTGAAGTCAGCACGCAGAAGTCCGGTCCGCTCGCTTCCGGTCTCGCGTGCGATCAACTCCCGTGCGGCCTGCCCACGCTGCTCGTCCCGCACGTGCATGACAACCTCGGCCCCCATGCGCGCGAACTCGAGCGTGGCAGCAAGACCGATCCCGCTGCTCGCACCGGTGACCAGTACCCGCTTGCCCTCCATGGCGCCCACGGCTGCCTCCGCTCACGTGGCGCTCGACCCGGATCGCGCGACCCGGACCATCGAGTGGCCACATCCATACCCATTATGGCTGTACCTCTCCGGCCAGGGGTATAGACGCTCTGACGGCGTCCGGTGAGGGGGACATGGAGACAGCGGCACGCGACAATCGTCTGGTGCTCGTAAACGCGGCGACCGGCTACATCGGCTCGCAGCTTCTGGTCTCGCTCGCCTCGGCGGGCCACCGGGTGCGTGCCTCCGCACGCTCGCCCGAGAAGGTCAAACAGCTGCCGGAGGTCGAGGTCGTGCGAGCCGACGCGATGGACGCGGCCGCCGTCGCCGCTTCGATGGCCGGCGTCGACACCGCATACTACCTCGTGCACACCCTGGGCGGCGGGGCAGGCTACGTGGAGCGCGACCGGCAGGCGGCTGGTATCTTCGCCGAGGCGGCTCGCGAGGCGGGAGTGAGCCGGATCGTCTACCTGGGCGGGCTTGGCGATACCTCGACCGCTCTCTCCGAGCACCTCGCGAGCCGCCAGGAAGTCGGCCGCGTTCTGGCGTCGACGGGAGTCGAGGTCATCGAGTTCCGGGCGTCCATCGTGATCGGAACAGGCTCGACCTCGTTCGAGATGATCCGCAACCTCGTGGAGAAGCTCCCGGCGATGACCACACCGCGGTGGGTGCGCATGGACGCACAGCCGATCGCCATCTCCGACGTACTCGCCTACCTCACCGCTGCGGTCGACCTCCCTGCCCGCGCCGACCCGCACACCGTCTACGAGATCGGAGGCACCGAGATTGTCTCCTACAGCGGCCTGCTGCGCCTTTACGCCGCAAGCCGAGGGCTGCGCCGGCTCATCATCCCGGTGCCGGTCCTCTCCCCGGGGTTATCGGGGTGGTGGCTCTACCTGTTCACGCCCAAGGAGGCAACCGTCGGCCGCCAGCTCACCGAGTCCCTACGCTTCCCGACGGTTGTCTCTAACGACGCGGCCGCCCGGGACTTCCCGCAGGTCCGACCTATCGGCGCGACCGAGGCGATCGCCCGCACCTTCGCCGGGGAGGACGAGTCGTTTGCCGAAACGGCCTGGTCCGACGAGTTCCGGGGGAGAACGACCCCGATCTCGCTCGTGCGCGCGGGACGGTACGTCGACTCGCGCACCATCCACACCGGCTGCCCGCCCGAAGCCGCGTTCGACCCTATCGCGTGTATCGGCGGAGAGCGCGGCTGGTACGCCTTCGACACGCTCTGGGACATCCGGGGATTCTTCGACATCCTCGTAGGGGGCCCGGGACACCGGCGCGGCAGACGCGACCAGTACGCGCTCGTGGAGGGTGACTACCTCGAGTGGTGGCGGGTGGAGACCGTCCGTCCGCCGCGCCTGCTGCGACTCCACGCGGAGATGCGTCTCCCGGGAGCCGGCTGGCTCCAGTACGAGATCGAGCCTCTCGAGGAGGGCGCCCTCGTCAGGCAGACGGCGATCTTCCACGCCAAAGGCGTGCTGGGACGGGCGTACTGGTATCTCGTGCTCCCGTTCCACCACTTCGTCTTCGAGGGGACCCTGAAGGGTATAGACCGTGAGTGCCGCGCGCTCGTCGAGGGCCCCAACACGTGCCCTCTTCCCGGTGCGTACGGAGTAGCGCTCGACAAGCGTAGGTCGGCGGAGCAGGACGAGGCATCGTAGGCGGCGGATGAGAGGAGTGTCGGAGATGGCCGAAGAATCGCGGTTCCAGCGGCTGCGCGTTTACAACGGTGTCATGGGGGTGTTCCATCTCGCACAGGCGATAGCCATTCTCGCGCTCTCGAATGACTTCGCGCTCCCGGTCACCACGAGCTTCCTCCAGGGTCGGCTCGGTACGCCTCTCGGTGCCCCGGAGGTCCTCTTCGAGGTCCCGCTCGGATTCGCCGTGGCGAGCTTCATCTTTCTCTCGGCGCTCGCCCACTTCACGATCGCGTCGCCGGGTGTCTACCCCTGGTACGTGAAGAACCTCAAGCGCAACCGGAACTACGCGCGCTGGATCGAGTACTCGCTGAGCTCGTCGCTGATGGTCGTGCTCATCGCCATGCTCCCCGGCATCTTCGACATAGCCGCGCTCGTCGCGATCTTCGGCGTGAACGTCTCGATGATCCTCTTCGGTCTGCTGATGGAGCACTACGAGGAGCCCGGCAGGCCGAACTGGATGCCGTTCATCTTCGGGTGCATCACCGGAATCGTGCCCTGGCTCGCCATCGGGTACTACCTCTGGAGCCCCGGTTCGGAGGCCAACCCGCCGAGCTTCGTCTACTGGATCTTCGTCTCGATGTTCGTGTTTTTCAACAGCTTCGCCATCAACCAGGTGCTGCAGTACAAGCAGATCGGCAAGTGGCGCGACTACCTGTGGGGCGAGGCAACGTACGTGCTGCTGAGCCTGGTCGCCAAGTCGCTGCTAGCATGGCTGGTGTTCGCGAACACGCTCGCACCGGCATAACGCGGGACGCGGCCGGCGCAAACCGAGCATCAGACGATCGGGTCCCGCGAGATGGGGCACGTCATGCAGTGGCACCCGCCGCGCCCCTTGCCGAGCTCGGAGCCCTCGACCTCGATGACCTCGACGCCGGCGGCCCTGAGCGCGGCGTTGGTGTGGGTGTTCTTCGAGTAGCCCACCACGACGCCGGGCTCGATGGCCACCACGTTGTTTGCGTCGTCCCATTGCTCGCGCGCCGCCTGGAACGCATCGCCCCCCGTGGGTATGATCCGCATCTCGCCGACTTCGAGCGCATCGGCAAGCGCCTCAAGCAGACCGGGCTCCTCGGTGATCTCGAACCCGTCCGGCCGGTCTCCGGGACGCACACTGTAGACCTTGGTCGCCTCGATGACCCGGGGGTAGATCGTAACCGCGTCGTGGTCCACGAAGGTCATGACGGTATCCAGGTGCATGTAGGCGCGGTCCTGCGGCATCCGGCACGCGATGATGCGGTCGGCAGCCCCTGCCTCGAACAGGGAGTGCGCGATGTGCTCGACCATGCGTCCGGTCGAGCGCTCACCCATTCCGACCAGCACGGTCCTGTTGCCGATCGGCATGATGTCGCCGCCCTCGAGCGACACGCCCTGACCGAGGTCCTCTACCGCGAAACGCTCGGCATCGCCCTGTGGCGGGTACCAGAAACGGAAGCCGGCATCGGCGAAGCGGGGGTGGTAGCGGTACACGGTCGAGGCGTTGACGACTTCGAGCCGGCGAGCGTGCCAGAAGAGCGGAGGGAGCACGACTCCACCGTAGAGCCAGGCGCTGGAGTCGCGCGTGAACATGGTGTTGGGCAGGGGCGGCAGGACGAATCCGCCTTCGTCGGTCAACACCGCGCCGAGCGAGTAGCGCGCAAGTTCGGCGGCATCGAGCCCGTCGATCTCGCCGATGAGCAGCCCGCTGATGAGCGCCTCGGCGAGGCGCTCTGCCGGCAGCCCGACGAGATACTGCCTGAGATCCTGAACGAGGGAGGGCCCGACGGTGTACGCCGACACGGCGCGTGCCACGATGTGGCTGCGGGCATCATCCGATGCTGCCAGGGTCTCGACGAGCAGGTCACGCAGGTAGAGGACCTCCACCCCGCGGTCACGCAGCGCGGCAACGAATTCATCGTGCTCGCGCTGCGCGCGCTCGACCCACACCAGGTCGTCGAAGAGGAACTCCTCGCGGTTGTGCGGCGTCAGACGCTCAAGCGCCTTACCGGGCCGGTGTACGAGCACCGTGCGCAACCTTCCGACCTCGGAGTACGCTCCGATCTGCTCCACGCGAGCTCCTTCCCGATGCGGGTGCGCGCCTGACAAGAGACTAGCAGAACGGTTCGGCATCCTCGGTGAGTTCGACGCATTCGGGCCGCGTCACGATGTAGACGGTCACCGCGGTCGCGATGGCGACGATCAGTACCGGCACGCCGATGTAGACAACAGGGTTGCTCACGCGCCAGACGATGATGATGCAGGAGAGTGCGATGCCCGGCCAGAGCGTAAGGAGCGCGGCCCGCTTGGCCCGGCGCGGGATACCGCCTCCGTACAAGAAGCCGACCAGGTAGACTCCGAGCCTCGGATGGCTGATGAGCCAGCGATGCAGTCGCTCCGAGGAGCGCCCGTAGCAAAACGCAGTAAGCAGAAGGAACGGTGTCGTCGGCAGGATGGGAACGAACATCCCAAAGACACCAAGGCCGAGCGAGATCGTCCCTATGAGTATCAGCAGTAGCCGCATCATCGTTCCCATGATGGACACTGTACCAGCGAGCACCGCGCCAGCCAGATGTGATGCGGCACGCGTCACAGCCGAGGACCGGGGGATCCGATGCCTGACATCGACGCACTGACCGACCTTGCCAGGCGTATGCCGAAGGCCGAGATCCACCTGCATCTCGAGGGCACGCTCGAACCCGAGATGCTCCTCGAACTCTCCCGGCGCAACGGCGTTCCGGTGCGCTTCGCATCCGCAGAGGAGGTTCGCGAGGCCTACCGGTTCACGGGGCTGCAGAGTTTCCTCGACCTCTACTACGAGGGCACGGCCGTGCTGCAGACGGCGGCGGACTTCCACGACCTGACCGCCGCCTACCTGCATCGCGCTGCGCAGGACGGCGTTCGGCACGTCGAACCCTTCTTCGATCCGCAAGCGCACACGCAGCGCGGCGTCACCTTCGACGATGTCGTGGGAGGCATCGTCTCGGCCTTGCGCGAGGGCGAGCGCGATCTGGGTATCAGCTGGCGGCTCATCATGTGTTTCCTGAGAGACCTGTCGACGACCGATGCCATCCAGACGCTCGGCGACGCGCTCCCCTACCGGGACGTGATCACCGCAGTGGGACTGGACTCGGCCGAGATCGGAAACCCGCCCGAGAAGTTCGAAGGCGTCTTCGATCTCGCGCGCTCGGAGGGCTTCCAGACCGTGTCCCACGCCGGCGAGGAGGGAGATGCGGAGAACGTACGCCAGACCCTCGACGTCCTGCACGTCTCCCGCATTGACCACGGCATCGCAGCGATGACCGATCCCGAACTCGTCGCCCGGCTGGTTCGTGACCGTATACCCCTGACCGTCTGCCCGCTCTCCAACGTCAGGCTCGGCGGTGTTGCCTCGGTGGCGGAACACCCGCTGCTCGAGATGCTCGACGCGGGGATCGTGGCCAGTATCAACTCCGACGACCCCGCCTACTTCGGGGGCTACATCGCGGACAACTTCCGGGCCGCGATCGAGGAACTCGGGCTTACGCGCGGGCACCTGCAGACGCTGGCGCGCAACTCGTTCGAAGCATCGTTCCTCCCGGCAGGCGAGATTGACGCGCGCATGGCCGAGGTCGACGCATTCTTCGCCCTGGAGTGAGCCGCCAGCCTATCGGTGCTAGCATGTGTCCGGGGATTGAGGAGGACGCATGAGGCGCGTGGCCGTGTGGGCGGGAGCTATCGTTGCGCTGGCACTGCTGGGCTGGGGAGCCCTGCACGTCTTCATATCGCCGGTGCACCCCGACCAACCGTCGCCTCCGGGGCACCCTGCCTCTGCGTGCTGGACGTGTCACTTCGTGAGCGCGTCTGCAGACATCCGCGAACCGTAGCGCCCCGACCCACGACCGGGAGGAGATGGCATGGGCACGCAGGAGTTCTGGTCCGGATGGTGGTGGCCCGCGGCCACGGCGATCCTCGGCTTCATCTTCACCGGCCTGGTGCTCAACCAGTGGTACCACCGCCGCAAGCCACACCAGCTCGCGTGGTCGGTCGGGCTGTTCATGTACGGCGCCGCTGCTGCGATGGAGTCCTACTCGGAGTTCACCGGAGAGTGGATCCCCTGGGTCTACCGCATCTACATCGTGCTGGCGGCCTCGCTCGTCGGCTTCCTCGGTCTGGGCACGCTCTACCTCATCTCGCGCAAACGGCTCTGGCCGACGCTCTACCTCGCGTTCCTGCTCGTGTGTCTCGCGATCTTCTTCTGGGGAGCGCTCACCGTCGATCTGCAGGAAGACAAGCTGGTCGCCGGCATCGTCGTAGGGGGCCAGGCGCTCGGGCCGGGAGGGTCCTTCCCGCGCATCATGTCACTCCCCTTCAACATCACCGGCACCATATTCCTGCTCGGCGGGGCGGTGGTGTCCATCTGGCGCTTCGCACGCAAGCGCGAGTACGCCTACCGGGTGTGGGCCAACGTACTCATCGCCGCAGGGACGATCGTGATCGCCGGCGCCGGCTCGATGGCACGTGCCGGCATGACCGTAGGGCTCTACGCCGCAGAGATGGTGGCGTCAGCTCTGTTGCTTGCAGGGTTCCTGATGGCGGGCACGCTGCAGAAGGGAGCGCAGGCGGCCGCCCAGGCGAGCAGGGCGCGACGAGCAGCCGAGGAGACGGGCGCCGCGGGTTCCTGACGAGTCCCTACTCCGGCTGACGTACGGCCCGGCGCGAGATCCCCACGCGCTCGGCCAGTCCCGCAACCGCGGCCACCGCAAGCCCCGCGCCGACGGCGATCAGCAGCCAGCCGAGGAGCGGCGATGCCAGCGCGTCGTAAGCGACGCGCGACGAATCGGCCGTCGCACCGGTCAGCCTGCCGAGAACCGTTTGGGCCGTTGAGCGCTGCGTGACCACCCAGACTGCCGGCGCGGCTCCGGCGAGTGCCACCCCCAGACCGCCGAGCGTGACCGCGAGTAGGCGCCGGGGGGCAACGGCGACACCGAGCAGCAATCCCGCGGCCGCGATCCACCAGAGCGCGACCTGCGTGTGGTAGAGCCAGCGCACGACCCTCACCGTACGGGAGAGCAGCCGGGACTCGAAGACAGTGACCCTCGAGTCACGCACCTGATCGAAGGCAAGACGCACCACCGGCTGCAGGACCGGGCTGTCGACCCGGGATTCGAGCGCAGCGAGGTAGGGCGCAACCGCCACGCGCATCGCATTCTGCTCGAACGCGAGGTACTCGGTGCTTGTGCCCCTGACCGCTTCGGAGAAGCTCCCGTGCCAGATCCTGACGCTGTCGACCCAGACGTCCCCGAAGAGGTCCGAGTGGACGAAGCCCTCGACGCTTTCGCGAACCACTTCTTCGAACTGTGCGATGAACCGTTCGGCAAGCGGCATGGCGAACTCGGGCAGGAGCTCCTCTGCGCGGGCGGTCAGATCCGCGCCCTCGACGATGGCCGATGAGACCCGCGCCGAAGTCAGCCGGCGCACACCCTCGTCTCTCGCCAACGGCTCGAAGGCCTCGACGAAGGTGTCCGTGTCCAGCAACACGCTGTCGACCCAGTGCGCCGCGATCGCGGCACCGCACGCGAGACAACCGATGAGTATGAGTAGAGTGCTCGCGACCAGCCGCAACTCCCGTGCCTGCATCGCCGCCCCCATCTCGCGCTCGCGTCTGCGTCCCTGCACCATGCTTACCCAGTGTGCCACGCGATGGACATGCGTATCGGGTATGGGTATCTACCTCGCAAGAGACCTGACCCGAAGGGGGACCCCGTGAAACGCCTCGTGATCGTTCTTGCGCTGATGCTCCTGCTCTCAACGACGGCCGGGTGTGCACCCCAGTCGTCCGGTTCCGGAGAGGGAGACGGTCTTCACTCGATCGTCCCGAGCGTGATAGGGCTCGACGAGACGGCCGCCCGTGACGCTCTCGATGAGGCCGGCTACGTGGTGGGCGAGGTGTCGGTGGACCTGACCAGCGACGCCGAGCCGGGAACCGTCATCGAGCAGGACCCGATAGCCAGCACCTCCCTGCCCCGGGAGGCCGAGGTCGACATCGTCGTCGCTGGTCCATAATGGGGGCATGAGCCACTTCGACTTCACGGAGCTTCTCGGCGCCGACCCGCTTCCCTGGCTCCTCGCCTCCGGTGAGCCGTACGCCGTGTGGGCAACGCTCACGGGAGTCCTCGGGTTGCCGCCCGGAGACCGGTCCGTAGCAGACGCGCACCTCGCTGTCGTGCGAGACGAGGCGGTCCGACGACTTGTCGATCAGCTCCCTGCCTGGGAGTCCGACAAGGACGTCACCGGCCACCACAGCCCCGAGTTCCTCCCCAACCGCCTCAATCTACTCGCGGACATGGGCGTCGCTGCCGGCGACTTCGATCGAGTGGAGGAGTTGCTCGACGGGATGCTTGCGCAGCAGGACGCGCGCGGACGCTTCCGCGCAGTAGGACCCGACCGGGGCCGCCCTAAGCCGGAGAGTGGCTCGCTGCTGTGCGATACGAACGTCGTCGCCGATGTGCTGCTTCGCTTCGGCCGCGGCGAGCAGCGCGGAGTGCGGCGCGCACTCGAGCGAATGACAGCCGACCTGGCATCCACGCCGCAGGGGAGAGCGTGGCAGTGCGTGCCGGAGCAACGCGCGTTCTTCCGCATGCCGGGCCGTGGGGCCGACGTGTGCCCTCAGGTCACGCTGGAAGGGCTTCGCGCGTTCTCCCAGTTGCCACGCGATGAGCGCCCGCCGCGCATCGCCGAGGCGGCTCGAACTCCCTTGGAGGTCTGGCGCCGGCGCACCGGAGAGCGGCCCTACGACTTCGGCCACGGATACCAGTTCAAGAGCGTGAAGTGGCCGAACTTCTGGTACGACGTGCTGTGGGTACTCGAGACCGTCGGCAGGTATCCCGAGCTGTGGCGCGGGCCACGGGCGCGTGCCGATGACCGGCGCTCGGTCGCCGAGCTCGCCGCGTGTCTGATCGCGTACAACTTCGACGAGGACGGCCGCGTGACCCCGAGGAGGGTCTACCGCGGGTTCGCGGATCTCTCGTTCGGGCAGAAGCACGAGCCGTCGCCTTTTGCCACCGCCCGCTGCCTGATCGCGCTCTCACGCGTGACCGAGCTGGCCGACGAGATCGCATCGATCGACGTCGAGGCGTTGCCGAGCTCGCGGAGTGCCACGATCGCCGCACAGCCGCCCCGCAGACGGGACGCGGCACCGTGTCCCATCCCTGCCACGGTGCCCTCGTTCCCGATGGCCCGCGCCGTGACCCGCGTGCTCGCCCGTCAGCACCTGGGGGATTCATGGGAGCCCGCGAGCATCGAGACGGTCGTGGGCGACGTCGTGGGCACACAGTTCACACTACCCGCGACGCCGTATCTGGCGCTCTCGGCCCGCCTGGACTCGATGACGCCCGCCAAGCTCGACTCGGCCCTCTACGAGCGGCGGTCGCTCTCGAGGATCCGCTGCATGCGGGGCATGGTGTACGCAGTGCGCACGGACATGGTGCCCGTCGTCTTCGCCGCCACGAACCGACCCGTCGTGAACTACGCGCGCACGTACGCATCGTTTCGCGGCGTGTCCGGAGCACGCCTCGAGCAGGCACGGGAGGCGATACTCGGCGCGCTGGCAGACGGCCCGCTGACCACGGCCGCGATTCGCGAGAAGGCGGGTCTCGACCTGGACATAGCGGCCGCAGTGAACGTCATGTGCGCAGAGGGAACGCTGCTGCGGGACCGCCCGGTGGGTGACTGGCGCGACCGGCGCGCGACCTACATCCCCTTCGCCGATGCGCTGCCCACGGTCCGCCTCGACTCGGTCAGGCGTGACGACGCGGACGTCGCGCTCACGCGTGCACACGTTCGGGCGTTCGGGCCGGTGCTCTTCGACGACACCGCCTGGTGGACCGGGATCGGTCGCAAGCGCACGCGCAAAGCTCTGGAAACGCTCGGCGACGAGATCGCTCCCGTGGTGCTGCTCGGTGCCGAGGGCGAGTTCCTGATGCACGCGGCAGATGTCGACGAACTCGCCTCGGTCGGCGCCCCACCAAGCCCGTCGGTCGCGCTACTCCCCTGCCTCGATCCCCTGCTCATGGGGTACCGGAAGCGCGGCCGCTTCCTCGACGACGAACACCGCCCGTACGTTTTCGATTCGGCGGGACGTGCGACATCGGTCGTGCTCGTTGACGGGCGGATCGCGGGGGTGTGGGACAGCGCCACCGATCCCGAGCCCGCGGTGCTCGTCCACCACTTCGGAGAGCCTGGCGCCGACGCGGTCTCCACTGTCGCGGAGCAGGCCGCCCGCACGGGCCGCTTCCTCTACGGCGAAGAGGTCCCGGTGGTCACGGTAGGATCGATGGACCCGTTGACCGGGCGACCTGCGGGTGCGGTGTTCAAGCCTCTGCGCTGAGAAGATGGGTGGCGACCGGAGCTGCCGTGCATTCGGCTCGCGTCACGTGCGGCCCGGCGGAGTGGGTGCACGCTCGGAACTCCAAAGCACCTCGATCACCTCGACCGGCTCGGCGATGTTCTTGAGCGCGAACTCGCCGTGGCTATGCAGACACGCCGCATGCTGCTTCGCGGAATCCGCCACCGGGCGGGTGACCATGATGTAGCCGCCGTCGCCAAGGTTCATCACGCGAGCGGCCAGGTTGAGTGCCGCGCCGATGAAGGGGCGGCCAGCGCTGTCCAGAACGACCTCGCCGGACGCGATGCCGATCCGCACGAGGATGTCCCGCTCGCCGCTGTGCAAGCCGTTGTACTCCTCGAGAACTCGCTGCATCTCTACCGCGGCACCGACCGCCTGCTTCGACGACGAGAACGACGCAACGAGACCGTCACCTCCGGTCGACTTACCCGAGCCCTTGTGCGCGCTGATGACCGGTAGCAGTAGGTCGCGATGGCGCTGCACCAGTTTGGCCGAGGTGAAGCTCCCCTCCTCCTCGGTCATCGCCGAGAACGACTTCATGTCCGTGATCATCACGACGGCCTCAGTCGTGTGTTTGGAAGAGAGCGCCTCCTCGGCGGTCGAGATCAACCGGAGGAGTTCATCGACCTCGGCATCCTCGGCACGCATGCTGCCGGGAGCCGAGCGGACCGGCGGACACACGACGTGCGGCGTGAACACGAGCTCGGAGAGTGCAACCACCCCGACCGCCGCGACCACGAGGACCCCTGCCGATACCGCGATGACGCCCTTCACCAGGGTCCGGCGGGTACCCGGAGTACCCCTGAGAGAACCGGCGGTCGCCGCTCCGGCACCCCAGAGCAGTGGCTGAAGCACGAGAAGCGGGAGGTATGAGGCACCGGCGAGCGCCTCACCGAGGAGCCGCACATCGGACGTTACAGAGGAGACCGCATCGCCGATCCAGTCGAACGCCAGCAGCGACTCGGGCACCGAGCCCGGGGAGAGAAAGGCCGGCAGACTCCCGCCGGTAGCGAGCACGCCGAGCGTGTCCGCACCGGTAAGTAAGCCGGCGATTTGGATGACCACGCAGGCGAGCACCGCCGCCGTGGCGCCGTACGACCTTAGCCACCGCGGGCTCCTCCCCCTGCGGCAGACTCGGCGGAGCAGCGTGTCTGCGCGCCCGATTCCCCGTATCCTGGTATGTACCGTTTCTCGCAAACCACAAACCCGCTGCGCACATCATCGACACGGTCGAGAGAGGGAGTACAGGTGCAACGCACGATCACCGGAGCCCAGAACGTGAGCCGCATGTGTCTGATCTGCGGGCGGGACAACCCGTTCAGCCTGAAGGCACGCTTCTACGAACTCGACAACGGGGAGCTCCTCGGCGTGTTCGACGCGCTGGAGGAGCACCAGAGCTACCCGGGTCGCCTGCACGGAGGGATCTCCTCGGCAATCCTCGACGAGACCATCGGGAGGGCGATCAGCGTCACGCATCCCGATACGTGGGGCGTGACGGTCGAGCTCACGGCGAAGTACCGCAAGCCGGTGCCTCCCGGTGCCGAGGTGCGCGCGATCGGCCGCATCACCCGGGACGCGAGCAGGATCTTCGAGGGTACCGGTGAGATCGTGCTCGAAGACGGCTCGGTGGCTGTCGAGGCGGTGGGCAAGTACGTGAAGATGCCCATCGAGCGCATCGCCGAGGGCGACTTTGAGACCGAATGGTTCGCAGACGACCGCGCGCACCCCGACTCGGTCGAGATCTGAGGCGCCGGCCGGCTACTCCGCGGTCTTGACGACTCCGTCGAGCTTGAAGACGAAGCGGACATTGCCGGTCGCATCGTCCGGCTTGCCGAGGAAGGTGTCGTAGCCCTCGGCCGCCTTCTTCATCCGATCGACCGTGACCTCCCCGAGTGAGAACCCGTCGATGCCCTCGGCCAGGCCCTCGCTTGCGCCGGACAGCCCTTCCACCGTGGTGGAGATGCCCGGCAGCTCGGTGCCGCGGACACTCCCTCCGTCGCGCAGCGCAAGCATCGTGGCCCGCAACTCCTCGAGCATCCCCGGCAGCTCTTCGAGCGGGGCAAGCGCGGCTGCGGCCTGGCCGATCCCGTCGCCCACCTGCCCGATGCCGTCGGCGACGCCGAGCAGCCCCGAGCGGGTCGTGACGAGCCCTGGCAGCTGGCGTCCTTGCACCATCCCGCCATCGCGCAGCGTGGCGAGCGCAGCCGCGAGCGCATCGAACTGACCCGGCAAGCCGGCCAGAGGCGCTGAGCCTGCAGACAGCCCGTCAAGCGAGGAGGCGATCGTGGTAAGGCCGTCGGAGATCTCCTGGAGACGGTCCCGGGTATCAGCGAGACCAAGCGGCATCCCCATCGCGGGGTCCCCGTCCCTCAGCGCGTAGAGCATCGCCCCCTGTGCCGAAAGCCCCGTGGCGAGCGCGGTCGTCGTCTCGTCGGGCGAGGCCGACGCCAGCGCCCACGCCTGTCCCTCCAGCCCCGCGTTCGACTCCGCGATGGCATCGAGGTAGGCGACCTGCCCTCCGAGCAAGGCGACCAGGCCGTCGACACCGTCCCTGATGTCGGCAACCCCGGCCGCAAGCCCGGCAAGGGCGTCCGGTATCTGCGTGACACCCGCAAGCTCCTGAGCACCGAGTCCGGCGATTACGCCGTCGAGGTACGCGATCTGGCCATCGAGCAGCGCGGCCAGCCCGTCAGCGCCCTCCCCGATCTGTGCAGCGCCCTCGGCGAGCTGCTCGAAGCCGGCTCCCGCCTCGCTCACGCCAGCCAGTTCTGCCGGATCGATGCCGTCAGCCACCGCACCGAGTACCTCCCGGTGACCCTCGGAGAGTGCGGTGAGGCCATCAAGGCCGTCCCTGAGCTCGGCCAGATCGTCGGCCATGGAGAAGTCGGGCGAACCGGCCATCTTCGGGAAGACCGAGACCACGATCGGGTCGATCTCGATGTCGGTGCCGTCCATCTCGATGCTGACGGTGTCCTCCGGCTGCGGGAACGCCATGAAGGTGTGGCTCACGGTCGAGCCGGTGACGGTGACGATCTCCGCGTCACCGACGATGTTGCGAAAGCGCGTGCCATCGACGTCGATCTTCACCGGAGCGAGCATCGGCACCCAGAACTCGACCTCCTCGGTGCGCGCGACACCGTCCGCATCGGTGTATACGACCTCCTCGGTGCGGACGAGGTTGTTCGTGAGGGTGATGTCGATACGCACGTGACCGCTCGTGAGATCGGAAGAGCACAC
>JAHYJI010000138.1 GCA_019429145.1 Coriobacteriia bacterium
TGCACGGTGCGTGTCGGGGGCTTGCCGACGTCGTGCAGCAACGTCGCCCAGCGCAGCACCGGTGTGGCCGGCGCGAGCCCCACCGCCTGGATGGTGTGGGCGAGGACGTCCAGATCGTGGAAGGTCGGCTGCGTGACCCCGTCCAGGGCGGCGACCTCGGGCAGCACCACCGCGAGCGCACCGCTCTCGTGCAGCACCTCGAGGCCGCGCGGCGCAAACGGCGCCACGAGCAGCCGGGTGAGCTCCTCGCGCACCCGCTCGACAGCGACGCGATCGAGCGCGGGCGCTGCGCCGGGCAGAGCATCGCGGGTGGCCGCCTCGAGCTCGAAGCCGAGCTCGGCAACGAAGCGCGCGGCCCGGATCACGCGCAGCGGGTCCTCGGCGAGGCGCTCGTGCGGGTCGCCGGGGGCTTGCAGCACGCGTCCCGCGAGGTCGGCCCGTCCGCCTACTGGGTCGAGCAGCGCGCCGGTGGCCAGGTCGACTCCGATCGCGTTGATCGTGAAGTCGCGCAGTGCCGCATCTGCCGCGAACCGCTCGTCGAGCGTTGCGGCCTGCAACGCCTCGGCCCGGTAGGGGCTGACTTCCAGCGTGCCGCCGCCCTCGAGCGCGATGCCGAGCGTGCCGAAGCGTTTCCCCACGTCGTAGAGGGAGCGGACGCCTGGGGTGTGCCCGGCAACGGCTCGCACCTCCCCGGCAGGAGCGTCGGTCACGAGGTCCCAGTCCGCCGAGGCGACCCCGAGCAGCGCGTCGCGCACGGCGCCGCCCACGAGTACCGCGTCGCGGCCGCGCTCGTGGAGCGCACGACCGATCGCGAGAACGGGCTCGGGAACGGAGGCAAGAAGCGTGGTGGTGTCCATGGGGCCATCGTACCCCGCGCAGCCGTGTCGCGTCCGACTGCGGCCCGATTGGCCGTATACCCCGACGGGTATATCTACTATGCGACCCCGTCAGCACGAGGTCGCCAGATTCGCGCACAAGACAGGGAGGAGTAGGTCATGGCTGGCATGCTTGAAGGCAAGGTAGGGTTGGTGACCGGAGCGGGTTCCGGCATCGGCAGGGAGACAGCTGTCGCGATGGCCCGCGAGGGCGCCAAAGTGGTCGTATCAGACATCAACGAGGCGGGCGGAGCCGAGACCGTGGCGATCATCACCGACGCCGGGGGCGAGGCGGTGTTCGCGAAGGCCGATGTGTCCGATCCCGCGCAGGTCGAGGCTGCGGTCAAGGTTGCGGTCGACACGTACGGAGCGCTCCATCTCGGCGTGAACAATGCCGGTATCGGTGGCGAGGCCAACCTCACCGGTGACTACACGGCCGAAGGGTGGGAGAAGGTCCAGTCGATCAACCTCGACGGCGTGTTCCACTCGATGAAGTACGAGATTCCCGCGATGTTGGCGTCGGGCGGCGGATCGATCGTCAACGTCTCGTCCATCCTCGGTCTGGTCGGCTGGGCGCAGGCTCCCGCGTACGTCGCGGCGAAGCACGGCGTCGTCGGCCTCACCAAGGCAAGCGCGATCGAGTACGCGCAGGCCGGCATCCGCGTCAACGCGGTCAATCCCGGATTCATCGACTCGCCGCTGCTGCGCAGTGCCGGGATCGAGCCGGAGGGTGACCTCTGGAAACACATCGCGGGCAAACATGCGATGGGTCGGCTCGGACTCCCGCACGAGGTGGCCGAGGCGATCGTCTGGCTGCTCTCGGATGCCGCATCGTTCGTCACGGGCATCGCGATGCCGGTCGACGGAGGGTTCACCGCGGACTGATCGCGGGCGCTTCGCACACGACCCGAACCCCGGTGAGCGAACGCACGGTTGCGCTGCACGACGATGAGGGCCGGTGACCTTTGCCGGCCCTCTGTGCGTGCGTGTCACTCCCGAAGTGGGCGAGGCCTACGGCGGCCCTTGCCGGGAGTAGGTGCAGGCCCGGGTCCGCCGCAGTTGCCTGTCGGGCCGGCGATGTCATACTTGGAGTTCGCCGGCGGACTCGGAAGGCCTCTGTCTTGAACAGGCTCCTCAAGCTCGCGCTCATACTCATCGGTCTGGCGAGCCTTGCCATCGGCATCACCGGCTTCTTCTTCCCCATACTGCCCGCGACGCCCTTCCTGCTGGTCGCGACGTTCATCTTCGCGCGCTCGTCCACGCGGCTGCACGACTGGCTCCTGTCCCACGGGTTCCTCGGCCCCTACATCAGCGGATTCCTCTACGGCACGCCGATGCCGGCCCGGGTCAAGCGGATCGCGATCGCCCTGCTTTGGATCGGCACGGCCTTTCCCTTCTTCGCCGTGTGGTATCAGGTCGAGAGCACCACGCTCATCGCGATCGTGTGGGCGTCGCTGCTCGCCATCGGCATCGGTTTCACCATCTACCTCGCCAGGCTTCCCGTCGGCGACACCTGGCGCGACCACCGGAAGACGAGCTAGCTCACCGGCCCGCTGTCCGGGCCCGCCCGGAAGGAGAGCGCACCGTGTCCCACCTGCTGCAGCCGCTCGAAGGCAAACTCCCGCTGGCAAACCGCCTCGTCATGCCGCCCATGGCCACGCAGAAGGCCGGGGAGGACGGCACCATGAGCCGCGAGATCCTCGACTACTACGACGAGAAGTCGCGCGGGGGCCACATCGGCCTCGTCATCATCGAGCACGCCTACGTGCACCAGCAGGGCAAGTACCGCGCACGCCAGCCGGGCGTGGCCGACGACGGCGCCCTGCCGCGGATGGCTGAGCTCGCCACCACCATCCGCCGCAACGGGCCCAGGGCCGTCATGCAGATCAACCACTCGGGCGGCGCCGCGAGCAGCGAGGTCACCGGCCTGGAGGTGGTCGCTCCCTCGGCAGTGCCAAGCCCGGTGAGCCTGGGCGGTGAGACCCCGCGGTCGCTGACCCGCGACGACATCGCCGCGATCGTCGAGGCGTTCGCGGCAGCCGCACGCCGCGTGAAACAGGCCGGCTTCGACGGGGTGGAGATCCACGCCGCACACGGCTACCTGCTCAGCCAGTTCCTCTCGCCGCTCACGAACGTGCGGACCGACGAGTACGGCGGCGATCTTGCCGGCCGCATCCGGATACATCTCGAGGTGATTGCCGCGGTACGCGCGGCGGTTGGCGAGGAGTTTCCGGTGCTGCTGCGCC
>JAHYJI010000020.1 GCA_019429145.1 Coriobacteriia bacterium
TCATGGCGGCGTTCGCGGCAAACGCGGGCGTCACGCTGCACGTGCACAAGCTCGCCGGCGAGAACGCCCACCACATCGTGGAGGCGGCGTTCAAGGCGCTCGCGCGCGCGCTCGCCGAGGCGGTTGAGATCGACCCGCGGGTGAGCGGCGTGCCGTCGACCAAGGGAGCGCTGTGAGCCCGGCGACCGCACCGCGCATCGCGATCATCGACTACCGCATGGGCAACCTGCGCAGCGTGCAGAAGGGCTTCGAGCACGCCGGTGTCGAAGGCGTGACGGTGACCGACTCACCTGCCGAGGCGAGCGCTGCCGACGGCATCGTGTTGCCCGGTGTGGGAGCGTTTCGCGACGCAGCGTACAACCTGCGGGAGTCGGGACTCTGGGAGCTCGTCTGCGAGCGGGTCGCCGCCGGCACGCCCTTCCTCGGCATCTGCCTGGGCATGCAGCTGCTCGCCGACGTGGGACTTGAGGACGGCGAGTGGGAGGGCCTCGGGATCGTGGGCGGGCGCTGCGAGCGGCTGCCCGCGGGAGTGAAGATCCCGCACATCGGCTGGAACACGGTGTCCTACCCGCGCACGAGCCCGCTCTTCGACGGCATCGACGAGCAGAGCACTTTCTACTTCGTGCACTCGTACCACCTGATGCCGTCAGACCCGTCCGTCATCATCGGCAGTGCCGAGTACGGAGTCACGTTCGCCGCCGCGGTGCAGGCGGGTGAGGCGGCGTTCGCCGTCCAGTTCCACCCGGAGAAGTCCTCGGCCACCGGGCTGCACCTGCTCGGCAACTTCGGCCGTATCGTCAAGGAGCGTGCGTAGATGCAGATATTCCCGGCTATCGACATCCTCGGGGGAAAGGCCGTCCGGCTGCGCCAGGGCCACTACGACCAGGTGACCGTGTACAACGACGATCCGGTCGAGCAAGCGCGCATCTGGGCCGCGGGCGGTGCCGAGTGGCTGCACGTCGTCGATCTGGACGGCGCGCGTGACGGCGTGCCCGCCAACCTCGAAGTGATCGCCCGCATTGTGAAGAAGGTCGGCGTGCCGGTGCAGACCGGCGGCGGCATCCGCTCGATGGACACGCTCGACCGCCTCTACGACGCCGGCGTCACGCGCACCGTGCTCGGCACGTCGCTCGTGACCGATCCCGTGTTCGTCGAGGCCGCTGCGCACAAGTACGCGGGCATCGTGGCAGGTATCGATGCGCGCGACGGCAAGGTCGCCATCGAAGGGTGGCGCCAGGGCACCGAGCGCGAGGTCGCCGAGCTCATCGAGGAACTCGCGCGTCTTGGCGTGCAACGCGTCGTCTACACCGACATCAGCCGCGACGGGATGCAGTCGGGCGTCAACGCAGCGGCGTACCGGGCGCTCGCGGCCGACGCGCCGATGACGGTGATCGCCTCAGGTGGCGTGACCGGTCTCGACGACGTGCGCTCGCTCGCCTCGATCGGCCGGCGCATCGAGGGCGTCATCATCGGCGTGGCGCTCTACGAGCAGCGATTCTCGCTGGCCGAGGCCATCGCCGCGGCCCGCGACCGGGGGGAGGGCACCTGATGCTCACCAAGCGGGTGATACCCTGCCTCGACTGTCACGAAGGACGCGTGGTCAAGGGCGTGAACTTCGTCGACCTCGTGGACGCGGGCGACCCGGTCGAACTCGCCGCCTTCTACGATGCCGAGGGTGCCGACGAGCTCGTCTTCCTCGATATCACCGCCTCGCACGAGGAGCGGCCCTCCATGCTCGACGTGGCCGCCCGCACGAGCGAGGAGGTCTTCATACCCTATACCGTGGGCGGCGGGATGCGCTCGGCGGCCGACATCCGCGCGATGCTCTCGGCCGGTGCCGACAAGATCTCGCTGAACTCGGCAGCGGTGCGTGACCCCGAGCTCATCACGCACACGAGCCGCATCTACGGCTCGCAGTGCATCGTCGTGGCGATCGACGCGCGGCGGGTCGCGGGTTCGGTCGAGCGGTGGGAGGTCTTCATCAACGGTGGCCGGATCAACACCGGACTCGACGCGGTCGAGTGGGCCCGTCGGGCCGCCGATCTCGGTGCCGGCGAGGTCCTGCTCACGAGCATGGACCGCGACGGCACCAACGAGGGCTTCGACCTGCCGCTCACCCGCGCGGTCACTCGCGAGGTGACGATCCCGGTCATCGCGAGCGGGGGAGCCGGCGAGCTCGAGCACTTCGCCGAGGTGGTCATCGAGGCCGACGCCGACGCGGTGCTCGCCGCGAGCACGCTGCACTTCGGCAGGTTCCGGGTGCGCGACATCAAGGCGCACATGGCGGGTCACGGGATTCCGATACGACTCGTGGAGGTGGCCGAGGAGGCCCGCTCCCCGGTCACGAGCGAGTGGAGGGTCAGATGAGCGAGGTGTTCTCGCCCGAAGGTCTGAAGTTCGACGACCGCGGGCTCATCCCGGCGGTCATCCAGCAGCACGACACCGGCGAAGTCCTGATGGTCGCGTGGATGGATGCCGAGGCGGTGCGTCGCACGCTCGCCGAGGGCCGCACGTGGCTCTGGAGCCGCTCGCGCCAGGAGTACTGGTGCAAGGGGCTGACGAGCGGCAACACCCAGCGGGTCATCGAGGTACGCACGGATTGTGACTCCGACGTGCTTCTCGTGCAGGTCGACCAGACCGGAGTGGCGTGTCACACCGGCGAGCGGAGCTGCTTCTTCAGGGTGCTCGAGGCCGACGCGGCCGGGGCCGAGGGTGACTCCGATGAGTGACGCCGTCACACCCTCCACGCCCGACGATGCCCGTATCGGTCCGGTTCTCGAGGAGCTCTTCGCGCTGCTGCAGTCGCGCAAGGCCGAGATGCCCGAGGGCTCCTACACCACGCGGCTGCTGGGCGGCCCGCAGGAGAAGCTGCTGAAGAAGATCGCCGAAGAGGCGGGCGAGGTCATCATCGCCGCACGCGACCAGGACCTGGCACAGATCCGCTACGAGGCCGGCGACCTGCTCTACCACCTGCTCGTGGTCCTCGTGCGCGAGGGCGTGTCCCTCGACGACCTGGCTGCCGAGCTCGCGTCGCGGCGACGGTAAGGGCATCCGTGGGCGCGCCGGGAGACCGCCTCCCGGTGTGCCGGGCGTGATACCCTGGGTTACACACTCAAGTTACACACCCACCGATGCGCCAGCCAACATAGCCTGGCTGCCTTAGAGCCTGCGGCGGTTGGATTCCGGTGCGTTCCCGGTGAGAGAGGCCGGCTACCATGGGTCGCATGGTGCGCAAACAGATCGTCATGGATGCCGAGCAGGAGCGAGCGGTCGCGGCCCGCGCCCGCGCGCTGGGCATCTCGCAATCCGAGTTCGTGCGCCGGGCGGTGAAGCATGCTCTGACAGGGGACGAGCCCGTGAAGGCGGAGGCGTGGCGGCAGGCCCGCGAACTGATGGATCAAGCGCCGGAGCTGCGAACAGGGAGCGGCGGACAACGATGGACCAGGGAGGAGCTGCATGAGCGTCCGAGCCGTCGTCGATACTAACGTGCTCGTCTACACGCAAGATGCCGATGAGCCCGAGCGCCACGATCGAGCCATCGAGGTCCTCGACTGGTTGGTGACAGCAGACGGGGCAGCGCTGACCACTCAGGTGCTCGCCGAGTACTACGTGACCGTCACCAGGCGGTTCGGTGACCGCCTCAACGCGGAGATGGCCACAGAACAGGTGAAGAGGTTCTCCGACTCAATGCCCGTGTTCGACACCACCTTTGATGTCGTACTCGAAGCATTACGCGGCGTGATCCGCTACCGGATGAGCTACTACGACGCGCAGATCTGGGCCGCTGCACGGCTCAACGGAATCGGCACCGTCCTGTCTGAGGACTTCCAGGACGGTCAGGAGATCGAAGGCGTGCGCTTCGTCGATCCGTTCGCGCCCGGGTTCGACACCGAAGCGCTCTGAAGTGAAAGGAGCCCCGGGGCGGGGATCCTTGCGGGTGCCTCGAGTTATTGAGAACGATCGTTCTCAGTAACTCGACAGACCGAGAAGACCCCCCGGCACCTCCCCGGCCCGGAGACGCCTCTGAACCGTGCCCTCTGAACCCTGCGGTTGCGCCGCCATCGGCCACGGTGCTACACTCGCCGCCAACAACTGAATACTCGCCTGTGATGGGGAGGAGTACCCCGGACGCGAAGCAGAGAGAGTCGGTGGCTGGTGGAAACCGACGTGAGCGGCTGGAGGGAATGGACCCCGGAGGCACCGAGGACAAAGGCGCACGTCGCCCGCTAGTCCCGGCGGACCCCCACCGATAGAAGGGGCCGGGTATCCGGACCGGAGCGAGCCGACCGTCGACAGACGGGCACGCACGCACCACCAAGGTCCACGTACCGTCAGGACAAGTGGCCGTCTCCTTCGGGAGATGGCAACAAGGGTGGCACCGCGAGATAACCTCTCGTCCCTTGAGGGATGAGGGGTTTTGTGTTTTCCGGAGCCCCGCGTCCCGCCGAGGGAGGCCGCACCGCGCACCGCCGCGCGCGGCCTCGCAAGCCACCGGTGAGGAGCAGCAGGGCGATGATCGTACCGAGCAGAGAAGAGTTCGCGCGACTGGCGCACGACCACGATGTGGTCCCGGTCGCGCGCGAGGTCTACGCGGACCTCACGACGCCGATCTCGGCGTTCATGGCGCTTGCCGAGGGAGTCGAGCACGCGTTCCTCCTCGAGAGCGTTTCCGGCGGCGAGCGCATGGGCCGCTACAGCTTCCTCGGCGTGGGCGACCGGGAGACGATCACCGCACACGGCGACGAGGTCGTTGTCGAGAACGGCGGGGTCGTGGGAGAGCGCGCCGCAGACCCGCTCACCGTAGTCGAGCGCCGGCTGGCGGCCGGTACCGTCGCTCGCGTGCCGGGACTCCCGCGCTTCGTGGGAGGGGCCGTGGGCTACGTCGGCTACGAGGTGGCCGCCGGGTTCGAGCGGGTGCCCCGCCACGAGAACGAGGTCCCCGTCCCCGACATGGCGTTCATGCTCGCCGACGTCGTCGTCGCCTTCGACCATGCGCGCCGCGTCATGCAGGTGATCGCACCGGTCCGTCCGGGAGCAGCACCTGCCGCGGCCTACGACCGGGCGCTCGGCCGGATCGACGCCGCACTCCGCCGCATCGATGCGGGGCCCGCGGGTGCGCGGCTCGGCGCTGTGGGGCAGAGCGCCGAGGTACCGCTGACCGCCGAGACCACCCGCGAGGAGTTCCTCGCGAGCGTGCACCGGGCCAAGGAGTACATCGCCGCCGGCGACGTCTTCCAGGTGGTCCTCTCGCAGCGCTTCAGCGCTCCCTACGAGGGTGACGGCCTCGACCTCTACCGCGTACTGCGCGCCGTGAATCCGAGTCCCTACATGTTCTACCTGCGCACTCGCGACGTCACCCTCGTCGGGTCGAGCCCCGAGCCGCTCGTGCGCGTCGAGGGCGACTCGGTGCTCACGCGCCCGCTCGCCGGCACGCGCCCGCGCGGCGCCGACCTCGCCGAAGACGGCCGCTTGCGCGCCGATCTGCTCGCCGACGAGAAGGAGCGCGCCGAGCACGTCATGCTGGTCGACCTGGGCCGCAACGACCTGGGCCGGGTGTGCACTCCGGGCTCGGTCACCGTCGACGAGCTCATGGAGGTCGAGAACTACAGCCACGTCATGCACATCGTCTCCAACGTCACCGGTACGCTCGCGCCGGGCAAGTCGGCGTTCGATGCCCTGCGCGCCACCTTCCCCGCGGGCACGGTCTCCGGCGCGCCGAAGATCCGCGCGATGGAGATCATCCGCGAGCTCGAGCCCGCTGCCCGGGGCCCGTACGCGGGCACCGTCGGGTACGTCGGGCTCGATGGTGCGATGGACATGTGCATCACCATCCGGACCTTCGTCATCACGGGCGGGCGCGCCTATCTGCAGTCCGGAGCCGGAATCGTTGCCGACTCCGATCCGCAACGCGAGTACGAGGAGACGCTGCACAAGGCCGAGGCGCTGCACCGGGCGCTCGAGCTTGCGGCGGGCATGCATGCCGAGGCCGGGGCGGTGGCGTCGTGATCCTGATGATCGACAACTACGACTCGTTCACGTACAACGTCGTGCAGCTGCTCGCCGCCCTGGGCGCCGACGTCAGGGTCGAGCGCAACGACGCACTCACCGCCGGGGAGGCGATCGCACTTGCACCCGCGGGCATCGTGATCTCGCCCGGCCCGGGAACCCCGCCCCAGGCCGGCATCTCCAAGGACATCGTGCGCGCCGCGGCCGACGCGGGCATCCCGCTGCTCGGCGTGTGCCTGGGCCACCAGTGCATCGCCGAGGTCTACGGCGGCACCGTGGGCCGCGCGCCGGTGCCGGTGCACGGCAAGACAGCCGAGGTGCATCACGACGGCACGGGGCTGTTGGCCGGCATGTCCGACCCGTTCACGGCGACGCGCTACCATTCGCTCACCGTCGAGGAGGACACGCTGCCGCCGGAATTGGAGGTCACGGCGCACACCGCCGACGGCCTCGTGATGGCACTGCACCACCACGAGCTGCCTCTCTTTGGAGTCCAGTTCCACCCGGAAAGCGTGCTCACCCCCGAGGGCGTGGTCGTACTCCGCAACTTCCTCGAGCTTGCCGGCGAGATCGAGCCTGAACCCCGGACCGAGGAGCCCGCACCGAGACCTGCGCAACGTCCCGCGGTCGCCGCCGCGATCGGGTCGGTCGCCGCGGGAGGATCGCTCTCGGAGAGCGACGCCTACGAGGTGATGACCGCCGTCATGGACGGCGCGGCAACCGACGCGCAGATCGCCTCGCTCGTCACCGCGATCCGCATGAAGGGCGAGAGCGTCGATGAGATCGTGGGCTTCGCGCGAGCGATGCGCGAGCACGCGTCACCGGTGCGCCCGCGCGTGACCGGTGTCGTGGACACCTGTGGGACGGGCGGCGACGGGCTGTCGACCTTCAACATCTCGACCACCACGGCATTCGTGGTCGCCGGTGCGGGCGTGCCGATCGCCAAGCACGGTAACCGTGCGGTCTCCTCGGCAGCGGGAAGTGCTGATGTGCTCGAACAACTCGGCGTTCGCATCGACCTGGGGCCCGAGGCGATGGCCCGCTGCATCGACGAGGTCGGGCTCGGCTTCCTGTTCGCACAGTCGCTGCATGCGAGCATGCGACACGCCGCAGGCCCGCGTCGCGAGATCGCCATCCGCACAGTCTTCAACGTGCTCGGGCCGCTCACCAATCCTGCCGGAGCGACCCGTCAGCTCCTCGGCGTGTACGCGCCGGAGCTTGTTCCGGTCATGGCCGAGGTGGCCGGTCGCCTGGGTGCCGAGCGGGTGCTCGTGGTGCATGGGCACCCGGGCATGGACGAGGTGTCCGCGAGCGGGCCGACTACGATCGGTGAGTTCGCGAACGGATCGGTGCGGCTCTGGCAGCTCACCCCCGAGGAGGTCGGGATCGCACGCGGCACGATCGCCGGGATCGCCGGCGGGGACGCGGCGGCGAACGCCCGCATCCTGCGCGACGTTCTCGACGGCCAGCACGGGCAGCCCCGCGACATCGTGCTGATGAATGCCGCCGCCGCGCTGCTCGCAGCGGATCGTGTCGATGACATGGCCGAGGGCGTGGCGATCGCCCGTGACTCGATCGATACCGGTGAGGCGCTTGCTCGCCTCGAGGCGCTGGCGACGCTTACGCAGCGGCTTGCCGCCGAACGGGAGGCGCCAGCGTGAGCGGCTTCCTCGACACGATGATCGCCCAGCGCACCGCGCGAGTGGCTGCCGAGTGGGGAGCGCTCGCCCCGGCCGACCGAGAGCGGCTGGCATGCTGCGCCCGGGCACCACGACCCTTCGCGGCTGCGCTCTCCGACCGCGCCGACGTGGCGGTCATCGCCGAGATCAAGAAGGCGTCGCCCTCGGCTGGCCCCATCGCACCACAGTGCGAGGCCTCCAAGCAGGCGCTGCACTACGAGGATGGCGGAGCGGCAGCAATCAGCGTGCTCACCGAGCCGGACGTCTTCGGCGGCAGCTTCTCCGACCTCTCCGATGTCGCCGACGCTGTCGAGGTGCCGGTGCTGTGCAAGGACTTCGTCGTCGACCCGGTGCAGCTCTTCGTCGCCCGCGGCCATGGGGCCGATGCGGTGCTGCTCATGGTGAGCGTGCTCGGCGAGAGGATCGCGGACTACCTCGATCTCGCATCCACGCTCGGTCTGGAGAGTCTCGTCGAGGTCATCGACGAGACCGAGCTCGACCTCGCGATGGGAGCCGGTGCGACGCTCGTCGGCGTGAACAGCCGTGATCTGCGCACGCTCGAGCTCGATCCGGCGCGTGCGCGCGAGGTGATCGCTCGGGCGGCACAGGCGGGCGCCACGACGGTCGCCGCAAGCGGGGTGAAGACCCGGGACGATGTGCGGGCTGCCGCGTCGGCGGGAGCCGATGCGGTGCTGGTGGGCGAGACGCTCATGCGTGCAGCCTTCCCGGAAGACGTGCTGGCAGAACTCACGGGTGTCGCCAGGGAGGCGGTCATCCGGGGAACGAGGGCGTAGACGGAGGATCGATCGGTTTCGAGACAGGTATCAGCAGTAGTAAGGGAGGAGATCGACATGCCAGACAGGACCAGGTTCGTGCTCGACGAGAAGCAGATGCCCACCCGGTGGTACAACATCAACCCCGACTTGCCCGCGCCGATGGCGCCGCCGCTCCATCCGGCGACCGACGAGCCCATCGGCCCGGAGGATCTCTCGCCGCTCTTCGCGATGGAGCTCATCAAGCAGGAGGTCTCGATGGAGCGCTACATCGAGATCCCCGAGGAGGTCCAGCACGTCTACCGCACCTACCGCCCCGCGCCGCTCAACCGTGCACGCCAGCTCGAGAAGGAGCTCGGCCTGCCTGAAGGCGTGAAGATCTTCTACAAGTACGAGGGCGTCTCGCCGGCAGGCAGCCACAAGCCCAACACCGCCATCCCCCAGGCGTTCTACAACAAGCAGGAGGGCATCAAGCGGATCGCCACCGAGACCGGTGCGGGTCAGTGGGGAAGCGCGCTTTCCATCGCGTGTGCGCTCTACGACATGGAGTGCGTGGTCTACATGGTGGGCATCTCGTACCGCCAGAAGCCCTACCGCCGTATCCTCATGGAGACCTACGGCGCCGAGGTCATCGCATCGCCCTCCACCCGCACCAACGCCGGGCGGCACGTCCTCGACCTCGATCCCGAGTCCCTCGGCAGTCTCGGCATCGCGATCTCCGAGGCGGTCGAAGACGCGGCGATGCGCGACGACACGCACTACTGCCTCGGCAGCGTGCTCAACCACGTCTGCCTGCACCAGACGATCATCGGCGAGGAGGCCATCTTGCAGATGGAGATGGCGCAGGCCGAGCCGGACGTCGTCATCGCATGCGTGGGCGGCGGTTCGAACTTTGCGGGCCTGGCGTTCCCGTACTACAAGCGCAAGCTCGACGGGAAGTCCAATGCGCGTCTGGTAGCGGTCGAGCCCAAGGCGTGCCCGACACTGACCGCCGGCGAGTACCGTTACGACCTCGGTGACGAGGCCGGCATGACCCCGAAGATGATGATGTACACGCTCGGCCACGACTTCGTTCCCGCCGGGATCCACGCAGGTGGTCTGCGCTATCATGGCGACTCGCCGCTCGTCTCGCTGCTCCAGAAGGAGGGCGCGATGGAGGCGGTCGCGGTTCACCAGAACGCCTCTTTCGAAGCGGCGGTGACCTTCGCGCGCACCGAGGGCATCCTCCCTGCGCCCGAGAGCAGCCACGCGATCCGCGCCGCCATCGACGAGGCACTTGAGGCGCGCGAGGCTGGCGAGGACCGCACGATCCTGTTCGGGCTGTCGGGTCACGGGCACTTCGACCTGGCGGCCTACGAGGCGTACAACGCGGGCAAGCTGGAGGACTACGACTTCGCCGCCGGCAGCATGTGCGAAGGCGCCTAGGCGCCGCGCGAGAAGGGGCAGGGCGTGCGAAACGTACGGACACGAGTGAAGGTATGCGGGCTCACATCGGCCGATGACGCCGCCGAGGCGGTGCGTGCCGGAGCCGACGCGGTCGGGGTCATCCTCGCCGAGTCTCCCCGGCAGGTCACGCTGACCGAGGCGGAGGAGGTACTTGCGGCAGTCCCGCCGTTCGTCGATCGCATCGGCGTGTTCGTCGACGCTCCGGCCGACTACGTGGAGCGGGCGGTGGCGAAACTCGACCTCGTCGCCGTCCAGTTCCACGGGTCGGAGGAGCCCGAACGGTGCGCAGCAGCGCCGGTCCCTGTCATCAAGGCGGTGCGCGTCGGGCCTGACTTCGACGCCGCTGCGCTCGACCGGTACCGGGGAACGGTCGCCGCACTGCTCTTCGACACCTACGTCGAGGGCATGGATGGAGGCACGGGCCGCACCTTCCCGTGGGAGAAGGCGGCTCCGCTGCCGTCGTGGGCGCCGGTGATCGTGGCGGGCGGGCTGAACCCCGTCAACGTGGGCGGTGCGATACGCGCACTGGCGCCCTTCGGCGTGGACGTCTCCTCGGGAGTCGAGGAGCGGCTGCGTCACAAGGACCGGATGAAACTACATGCGTTCGTAGCCGCGGTACGCGCGGCAGATGAGGAGGTATCACCGTGAGCGACGTGTTCCTGCCCTCGGCCGAGATGGCGTACTCGAGCCCGGATGCCCAGGGCTTCTTCGGCCCGTACGGGGGGACGTTCGTTCCCGAGACGGTGGTGCCGGCGCTCGCCGAACTCGACGAGGCGTTCCAGACCGCACTTGCGGACCCCGAGTTCGCCGCCGAGTTCGGCTCGCTGCTTCAGGACTACGTCGGGCGTCCCTCGCCGCTCTACCGTGCTGACAGGCTCGCCGCGAAGGTCGGTCTCGGCCGCGTCTACCTGAAGCGCGAGGACCTCAACCACACGGGCGCTCACAAGATCAACAACACCATCGGCCAGTGCCTGCTCGCCCGGCGTATGGGCAAGCACCGCGTCATCGCCGAGACCGGGGCCGGTCAGCACGGGGTCGCCACCGCGACGGCGGCGGCGCTCATGGGTATGGAGTGCTCGATCTTCATGGGTACCGAGGACATCAGGCGCCAGTCGCTCAACGTCTACAAGATGCGGCTGCTCGGCGCCGAGGTCGTCCCGGTGGCCGAGGGTACGGGTACCCTCGCAGACGCCGTCACGGCCGCTCTGCGCCACTGGGTCGAGCGCGTGGGAGACACCTTCTACGTGCTCGGCAGCGCGGTCGGACCGCATCCCTACCCGATGATCGTGCGCGAGTTCCAGAAGGTGATCGGCGAGGAGACGCTGGTCCAGCTCCAGGGCCGCGAGGAACGTCTCCCCGATGCGGTCATCGCGTGTATCGGAGGCGGTAGCAACGCCATCGGCATGTTCTACCCGTTCCTGCGCGATGTGCCGGCGGACAAGCGCCCCTTGCTCATCGGCGCCGAGGCCGCAGGCCTTGGCATCGAGACCGACAAGCATGGCGCCGCGCTCACCAAGGGCGTGCCGGGAGTGCTTCACGGGTTCTACTCCTATCTGCTGCAGGACGACGCGGGCAACCCGCTCGAGGCGTACTCGATCTCGGCGGGCCTCGACTACCCGGGTGTCGGGCCGGAGCACAGCTACCTGAAGGACGAGGGGCTCGTGCGCTACGAGGCGGTCACTGACGCCGAGGCGCTCGCCGCGTTTGCCCTGCTCACGCAGACCGAGGGCATCATCCCCGCGATCGAGAGCAGCCACGCGCTCGCGCTGCTGCCCCGGCTGGCGCCCGAGCTCGGCCCCGACGCGGTGGTGGTCGTCAACGTCTCCGGGCGCGGCGACAAGGACATGGACATCGTGCGGGAGGCCGGTCTGGGTGCCGAGTGATCCGGGCAGGACAGAGGCGACCGGACTCGGGCGCGGATTCCCGGCCGACCGGGCGGCGCTCGTCGTCTACCTGATGGCGGGTTACCCCGACCGTGAGACCTCCCTTGTATCGCTGCGCGCAGCGGCACGGAGCGGCGCCGACGTCATCGAGCTCGGCGTGCCGTACGGGAATCCGCTCGCCGACGGCCCGGTCATCGCTGAAGCCGCCGCCGTCGCCCGCGGGGCGGGGTTCGGGCTGGCCGAGTCGATCGACCTGGCAGCGGAGTTCATCGCAGGCGCAGGGCCAGGCGCGCCTCCGGTGGCGCTCATGACCTACCTCAACCCGCTCATGCGCATGGGCCCGCCTCGTGCGGCTGCCGCGATGTGCGCGGCCGGCATCGCGGGGGTCATCGTACCCGACATGCCGCCGGAGGCCGCCCGCCCGTGGCTGGCGGCGGCATCGGGCGTCGATACCGTCTTCCTCGTCGCGCCGACCTCGACGCCCGGGCGGCTCGCCACCGTGGGCGCCGCAGCGTCCGGGTTCGTTTACTGCGTTTCGACTACCGGGGTGACGGGGGAGCGTTCCGAGTTGCCGGCCGAGCTGGACGCACTCGTGCGGCAGGTCCGCGCGCACACCACGCTTCCGGTCGCCGTCGGCTTCGGGATAGCCGAGCCCGCCCAGGCATCCGCGGTCGCGCGCATCGCCGACGGGGTGGTTGTGGGATCGGCGGTCGTCCGCCGTCAGACCGATCCTGACGCGGTGGGGGAGTTCGTCGGCTCGCTCGCCGCAGCGGTGCGCTCGGCGAGGATCTGAGCGGAGAGGATCCGGAAAGCGACGACACCGGCGGGGGGTCCGGCCGGTGTCGCAGTGGAGATCGTGTCGCGGGCGCTATCGGTAGTGGTGAACGACCTGTACCTTGTAGCCCGCACCGTTGCACTCGGGGCACTTGAGGTGCTTGGCACCCTGGGGCTTGTCGACCTTGACGTACCGGTCGCCCCTGCAGCGTGGGCATGTCTGCTTGACTACCATTCCTGCTCCTCTACACGAGGCCGTGGTGTCGTTTCACACCATACCTCGGCATTAATCGTTACAAACATTAGCACGGCTTAAGCTTGCAGTACAAGAGGTACGTTTTGTGATTCTTGTCACACGTTCTGGAGCAGATTGCGTGCCAGCATGTCGTGTGTTCCGAGGTGCTATGCTGTGCGGTGCCGGAACGACCGGCAACAGGCCGTCGCGAGGAGTGGTTCGGTGCGTATCGCGCTCGCACAGATCGATAGCGTCGTCGGTGACATCGCCGGGAACACCGAGCGCATCCTTGCGTCCCGCGCCGAAGGTGAGCGGGTCGCCGCTGACCTGGTGATACTTCCCGAGCTTGCGCTCACCGGTTATCCGCCGGAGGACCTGCTCGCGAAGGCGCACTTCATCGAAGACAATCTCGCAGCGATCGAGCGGATCGCGTCGACGTGCGATTCGACCTCCCTGCTGGTCGGTTTCGTAGACAGCAGCGACGGGGTGCTGCACAACGCAGCGGCACTGTGCCGCGACGGGCGCATCGCTCACGTCTATCGCAAGCGCCTGCTCCCCAACTATGGCGTCTTCGACGAGGAGCGCTACTTCGACCCGGGCCAGACCGCACTCGTTGCCGACCTCGCGGGACAGGCGGTGTCGCCGACCATCTGCGAGGACATCTGGATGCCCGGCGTGGCGGCCGAGGCAGCGGGCGCCGGAGCGTCCCTGGTTGTCAACATCTCGGCATCGCCGTTCCATGCAGGCAAGGGTGTCGACCGGGAGGCCATGCTCAGGAACCGCGCCGCCGACAACGGCGTGTGGGTCGCCTACTGCAACCTCGTGGGTGGCCAGGACGAACTCGTTTTCGACGGTCGCTCCGCACTGATCTCCCCTGCGGGCGAGGTCGTCGCGCGTGCGGCGTCGTTTTCGGAGGACTTCGTGGTCGCGGATATCCCGCCGGGCGAGGGGTCGCACGCTCCGCGCATCGAGGAGATGCCCGGAGGCGAGGCGGAGATCTACGGCGCGCTCTGCCTCGGACTCGCCGACTACGTCGGGAAGAACGGGTTCGAAGAGGTCGTGATCGGTCTGTCCGGCGGTATCGACTCGGCTCTCACCGCAGCGGTGGCAGTGGACGCGCTCGGCCCGTCCCGCGTGCACGGGGTGACCATGCCCTCGCGCTACTCGTCTGCAGGCAGCGTGGAGGACTCGCGCACGCTCGCTGCCAACCTCGGCATAGAGTGTGTCGAACTGCCTATCGAGCAGCCCTTCTCGGCGATGTTGGAGACCCTCGGGCCGCTCTTCGCGGACCGCCCCGCCGACGTGACCGAGGAGAACTTGCAGGCCAGGGTCCGCGGCATGCTCTTGATGGCACTCTCCAACAAGTTTGGATGGCTCGTGCTCGCCACCGGCAACAAGAGCGAACTCTCAGTCGGCTACTCGACGCTGTACGGGGACATGGTGGGCGGGTTCGCTCCGCTCAAGGACGTCTTCAAGACCCGCGTCTACGAACTGGCGCGCTGGCGCAACAGCTGCGGGGAGGTCATTCCGCGCTCGACTATCGAGAAGCCTCCCAGCGCCGAGCTGCGCCCCGATCAGACCGACCAGGACACGCTGCCGCCGTACGACGTGCTCGATGCGATACTCGCCGCCTACGTCGAGGAGGACCAGTCCCGCGAGCAGATCGTGGCTCAGGGACACGACGAGCAGACCGTCGAGCGAGTCTGTCGCATGGTCGATGCCTCGGAGTACAAGCGCAGGCAGGGGCCGCTCGGCATCCGCGTGACCCCGAAGGCCTTCGGCAAGGACCGGCGCATGCCCGTGACGAACCGGTACCGGGGCTGAGGGCCACGCAGTGAGCAGGGGAGCAGAGCCGGTGTTCGTCGTTCGTGAGATCGAGCCCGGTACGCCCGAGTACGAGCAAGCCGCCGACGTGCGCTACGACGCCCTCTACCGCGAGTGGGGTCTGCCCCGAACGCTCATCGAGGACACCGACGGCCGCGTCTACCGGCACGTGGGCGCCTTCGACGGGGAGCGGCTCGTCGGATACGCTCGCCTCTGGCTCGAGGACGGGCAGTCGAAGATCTTCCAGCTCGCGGTGGTCGGCGACCGGCAGGGGGAGGGGATCGGCGCGCTGCTGATCGACTCGCTCTTCGAGTGGGCACGCGATGCGGGCCGCACGCAGGTCGAGCTCGATGCCCGTATCCACGTCGTCGGCTACTACGAACGGCTCGGTTTTGTCGCCGTGAGCGACGTGTTCATCGCGGGTCGGGCGCACACGCCGCATCGCCGCATGAGGCGCTCGCTCGACACCCCCTGACGCTGGCAAACGGGACCCCGTTCGCATACTCTGTAAGAAGCGCCTCCGCACCTGGGCGGGGTGCGCTTTCGGCTCTCGTACAGGCGCCGGATCCGGCGCTCAGCAGACTCGAGGAGGGGTTCTGAGATGCCCAGCATCACCCGTAAGCAGGTCCGTGTGCCGGCCGACGTGCCCGCCGAGGCCCGGGAACTCTACATCGACAGTTACCTGGCGGCCACTCGTGGCACGGGCAGGCTGATGCTCTTCGCGTGCGACCAGAAGATCGAGCATCTCAACGACGACTTCTTCGGGGAGGGGATCGCCGCAGAGGACGCCGAGCCCGAGCACCTATTCCGCATCGGCTCGCAGGGCGTGACCGGTATCCTCGCAGGTCAGCGTGGCCTCATCGCCCGGTACGCGGTGGACTACCCGGACATCAACTACCTGGTGAAGATGAACAGCAAGTCGCACCTGATCAAGACGAGCCAGGACCCCGCCAAGCACCAGGACGATCCCTACTCCCCGCAGCTCTACGACATCCAGACCGTCGCCGACATGCGCGACAACGGCGTCAACGTGGTCGGTATCGGCTACACCATCTACATCGGCTCGGAGTACGAGTCGCAGATGATGATGGAGGCCGGTCAGCTCATCGCCGATGCGCACGCTCTGGGCATGATCGTGGTGCTCTGGATGTATCCGCGCGGTACGGCCGTGGCCAACGAGAAGGACGCACATCTCATCGCCGGAGCCGCCGGTGTGGCGCTCTCGCTCGGTGCTGACTTCGTCAAGGTGAACCCCCCGAAGGGCACCGACGAGGCCTCTTCGGCAGAACTCCTCAAGGAGGCCTCGCTCGCTTCCGGTCGCACCGGACTTGTCTGTGCCGGTGGTTCGACCGTGGACGCGAAGACCTTCCTGACGCAGCTCTGGGAGCAGATCCACGTGGGCGGGGCGACCGGCAATGCGACCGGGCGCAACATCCACCAGCGCTCGCTCGACGAGGCCGTCCGCTTGACGAAGGCGATCAGTGCCATCACTCTGAGCGACTACACTGCCGAGGACGCGCTTGCGGTGTTCGAGGGCACGAAGGACTACTCGCTATAGAGAGTGCCGGCTCTGCCGGGCCGGCCGACCACGGGGCATAGATGTCGATCTCAGACTGGTTCAAGGCGCGCGAGGCGCGACGCTACACGGCTGTCAACGGCGAGCGCGTTGCCGGCGACGTGCCCGACGGCGTGTGGAACAAGTGCTCCTCGTGCAAGCGCATCGTCTACGAGGGCCAACTCGTCGCGAACCTGCGGGTGTGTCCGTACTGCGGCAACCACTTCGACCTGACCGCATTCGAGCGCATCGATTTGCTTGCCGACCCCGGCAGCTTCGCCGAGTTCGACGCCGGTGTGGGCTCGACCGACCCGCTAGGCTTCGTGGCGGCCAAGCCCTACACCGTCAGTCTCGAATCGGCCCGGGAACGTTCCGGGCTTACCGAGGGCGTGGTCGTGGGCCGTGCGACCATCGGCGACCATCCGGTGGTGCTCGGCGCGATGGACTTCCGCTTCATCGGCGCGTCGATGGGCTCGGCGGTGGGCGAGAAGATCGCGCGTTCCTTCGAGGTCGCGACGTCGGAGCGCCGGGCTGTGGTGCTCTGCACCGCGTCGGGCGGCGCCCGGATGCAAGAGGGTATGCTCTCGCTGATGCAGATGGCCAAGACCTCCGCAGCTGCACGGCGTCTCGCCGAGGCCCGCCTGCCCTACATCTCCGTGCTCACCAACCCCACCATGGGCGGTGTGACCGCATCCTTCGCCGTGCTTGCCGACGTCGTGCTCGCCGAGCCCGGTGCGCTGATCGGGTTCGCCGGGCCGCGCGTGATCGAGCAGACGATCAAGCAGCACCTCCCGAAGGGTTTCCAGTCGTCGGAGTACCTGCTCGAACACGGTATGGTCGACGAGGTCGTGGTGCGCGGGCAGCTGACCGCGCGCGTGACCACGCTGCTCGGCTACCTGGCCGGAGGAGGTGAGCAGGCATGACACGCAGGCACGTGATGGAGTTCGAGCGGCCCCTCGTCGAACTCGAGGCCAAACTCGGGGAGCTGCGGCAGCTCGACCTGACCGCGAACCCCGAACTTGCGGCAGAGGTTGCGGCCCTGGCCGTGGAGATCGAGGCGCTGCGCGAGAGCACCTATGCCGATCTCTCCGCGTGGGACCGCGTGCAGATCAGCCGCCACCCCGACCGTCCCAAGGCGCAGGACTACCTGGCTGCCATCTTCACCGACGTGGTCGAACTCCACGGTGACCGCTGCTACGGCGATGACGAGGCCATCGTGGCTGCGCTCGCCACCATCGACGGCCGTCGCGTCGCGGTGCTCGGCCACCGCAAGGGCAAGAACACCCGAGAGAACATCGCCCGCAACTTCGGCATGGCCCATCCCGAGGGCTTCCGCAAAGCGATGCGCATCATGCGGCTTGCCGAGAAGTTCGGGCTCCCGCTCGTCACGCTGATCGACACCCCCGGGGCCTTTCCCGGCATCGAGGCCGAGGAGCGCGGGCAGGCCTGGGCCATCGCGGAGTCACTCGCGCTGCTCTCGGGTCTGCGGGTGCCGGTCGTCGCGGTGGGCATCGGGGAAGGCGGCTCGGGGGGTGCGCTGGCAATCGGCTTCGGCGACCGGCTCATCATGCTCGAGAACTCCTACTACTCGGTCATCAGCCCCGAGGCGTGCGCATCGATCCTGCACAAGGACGCGGGCAAGGCCGCCGAGGTCGCGACGTGTCTCGCGATGACCGCGACCGATCTGGTCGGCCTCGGCATCGTCGACGAGATCATCCCCGAGCCGGTGGGCGGAGCGCACCGCGATCCGGGCGAGGTGTTCGGAGCGGTCCGCGGACGCGTCTCTGAGGCACTGAAGGCGCTCTCGGGCAGAGATCCGGACGAGCTGGTGAGCATGCGGTATGCGAAGCTGCGGGCTGTGGGCGTCATCGAAGAAGTGCAAGGGTAAGTACCAGTCCGAGACCCGCTTCACCACCTTGGGGGTGTTGTCCGCCATGTTCGACCACGACATCAAACGAGTAGGGATCCTCTTCTCAGGCGGGCCCGCGCCGGCGGCTAACGCCGTCATCTCGGCTGCGGCACTGAACTTCCTGAACTCCGGGATATCGGTGTACGGGTTCCTCGACGGCTACGAGAACCTCGAGCGCTACTCTGACGAGAGCCCGCTCGTCGAGGGCGAGCACTACACCTGCTTGCGGCGCAACGATGTCTCGCAGATCCGCAACCGCAAGGACATCGTGCTGCGCACCTCGCGCGCGAACCCCGGCAAGAAGATCACCTCCTTCGACGACCTCGCCGATCCCGACCGCAACGCCAGGCTGCGTGCGGTCTACGGTGCGCTCGAATCCCTCGGCATCGACGCGCTGATCTCGCTCGGCGGTGACGACACACTCAAGACGGCGAACTACCTCTACCGCATGCAGGAGGTGCTGCCCGACCTCAGACGGCTCGCCGTCGTGCACCTGCCCAAGACGATCGATAACGACTACTTCGGCATCGACTGGACCTTCGGGTTCTTCTCGGCTGCGCACTTCGCCGCCGCCGAGATCCGCAACCTCGGCGCCGATTCCCGCTCGACCCAGGTCTGGTACGTGCTCGAGATCATGGGTCGCAAGGCCGGCTGGCTCACGTACGCCTCGGGCATAGCCGGAGAGGCCACGCGCATGCTCTCGGTCGAGGACTTCGATGACGGGTTCGACGCAAAGGTCACTGCCGGGCAGATGGTGGACCTGGTCATGGCCCGGGAGCGCGACGGTCGGCGTCACGGCATCATCTGCGTCGCCGAGGGCCTGGCGGACCTGCTCCCCGACGACCAGCGGCCCCAGTCGGTCGACGAGCACGGGAACATCCAGCTCGGCGCGGCACACGTCGGACGCACGCTTGCCGAGGAGATGGAGCGGGTCTACGAGGAGCGCAACGGGCACGGCATCAAGGTCCGTCACAAGCAGATCGGCTACGAGACCCGTTGTTCGGAGCCGAGCGCGTTCGACGTGCTGCTCGGCACGCAACTGGGCGTCGGGGCGCACCGGGCCATCATCGAGGAGCGCCTGTCCGGACACATGGTGAGCGTCGAGAACCAGCTCCAGCTGAAGTACGTTCCCTTCGACGAGCTCATCGATGCAGAGACCCTCAAGACCAGGGTGCGGCTCATCGAGCGCGACAGCGACTTCTACCGGCTCGCCCGGTCGCTGGAGTATCAGAAGACCGGACACTCCGAACCGGAGTGCTGACAGGTCCCGTGGAGCGCGGCCGACCAGGTCGGACCCGAGGAGGTAGCGTGAAGGAAATCGATCCCATCATCGGCCGCGAGTCCATCGAGCGGTTCGCCGCCGTGGGACGCGACCTCTTCGTGACCGGCGCCGTCTCGAGTCACGGCGGCAACCTGTCCGAGCGCCACGGTGACCGCATCGTGATAACCCGGCGCGGCTCGATGCTGGGCCGCCTCTCCGAGCACGACGTGGTGTGGACCGATCTCGCAGCATGCGAGAGGGACGCGGAGTGCAGCCGGGAGATCGTGGTACACCGGGCCATCTATCGGGCGACTGATGCCCGCGCTATCGTGCACGCACACACGATCCACACGGTGTGGCGCTCGATGATCTCGGGCGAGATCGAGCCCATCGACTCCGAGGGGCGCTACGTGCTGGGCAGCGTTCCGGTGGTCGAGGCGGCCGAGACGATCGCCTCTCCCGAGGCGGGGGAGTTGCTTGCCGCCGCTCTGCGGGAGCACCCGGTGGCGGTGCTGCGCACGCACGGTCCCTTTGCCCGCGGCGCCACACTCGAGGAGGCCTTCTACCACGTGAGCGCGCTGGAAGCCTCATGCCAGCTGCTGAATCTGAGGGACGGCGCGCGGACCTGAGGCCCGCACGCCGGTAGGAGTCACTCCTCGGCAGGGGGCTCCTCCGATTCGTCAACGTCCTCGCCCGTGCCGGGCACCTGGATGTCGATGTTGACGTCAGGCGCGTCCTGCTCGATCTCTATGTTGTCGCCGCTCTCGGGCACCGCCGCGTCTCCGCGCATGAACAGCCACCATGCTCCGAAGACCAGGACGGCGACCACGATGACGACGATGATGATCGTGAACGGTCCTCCGCCGCCGCGATCGACGACGGTCGTGTGCTGTACCTCAGTCACCTTGCGTCCAGTGTTCTTGTCGTCGCTCATGACCACCCCTCCTTACGCGGCCCTGCGGCCCTGGATGATGTTGATCAGAACCGTGATGATGGCAAGAACCAGCAGTATGTGAATGAATCCTCCGAGTGTGTAGCTCGAAGCCAGTCCGAGCAGCCACAGTACGAGGAGTATCACTGCGATAGTCCACAACATGGCAGGTGCCCCCTTCCGACATGGGGCCGCGATGTACCGAGCGGCCGGGCGTCCCTGTACATATGGAATACCCCAGGGGGATCGGGCCAAACACAGCAACAGCGCGGCACGCCACTGAGCAGCGACGTTACCGCGGCTCGGGTGAGGGGGACACTCATGATACGGGAGCATGGAGATGCTCCGAACACAGATGAGAAGGAGGCCCGACCCATGACTGACGCAGCACGCGATGCCCACAAAGCCAAGGCCGAGGCCAAGCTTGACGAGTGGAGCGCCAGGCTCAAGCAGCTGGAGGCCAAAGCGCGCGCGTCCTCGGCTGACGCCGCTATCGAGTTCGACAAGGCGGCCGATGACCTTCGCGACAAGATCGAAGAGCTGCGGGCCAAGGCGAGCGAGGGGCAGGACGACCTCGAGTCCGATCTCGAGCGACTGGGACGCTCCGCTGAAGGCGCGTGGGAAGCTATCAAGGACCGTTTGTGAGATGAGGGGCAGGCCGAGTGACACACAGCGATGACGGGGACAAGCCAGACCTGCATCTGAGCCGGTCGCTGGAGAAACCGTCCCTCCTGGAGCAGGTGCAGGGCGCGGAGACAGAGTTTCTCGCCGGCAAGCGGCAGCACTCAGACAACGTGGAGAGTGCGGTGCGGTTCTTCCTGGAGTTCCTGCGGGGCTTCGAGTTTCTCTCCATCGAGGAGCCAACCGTCACCGTCTTCGGGTCGGCTAGGTTTCCTGACGGCCACCGGTACTACGAACTCGCCCGCAAGATGGGTTCTGCCCTCGCGCGTGCCGGCTTTGCGGTCATGACCGGCGCCGGTCCGGGCATCATGGAGGCCGCCAACCGCGGAGCCAAGGAGGCGGGCGGGCTGTCGATCGGGGCGAACATACACCTGCCCCAGGAGCAGCACGCAAACCCCTACGTCGACAGGCTCATCGACTTCGAGCACTTCTTCGTGCGCAAGGTGATGCTCGTCAAGTACTCGTGCGCATTCGTGATCATGCCCGGGGGCTTCGGAACGCTCGACGAACTGTTCGAGACGCTCACCCTCATGCAGACCGGCAAGATGGTCGACTTCCCGATCGTGGCGTTGGGCACGGAGTTCTGGAGTCCGATGATCGATTTCTTCACCGCGAAGTTGGCGGCCGAGGGCACGATCGATCCGTCCGATGTGGACCGCATCTTCGTCACCGACTCGTGCGAGGACGCGATCACGTTCATCCACGAGCACCCGAGGAACTGCAACAACCGCGTGCGGGGCACAGACGACGGGATACACGAGTAGCGAGCGGCGTCATGCCCGCCAGAGTGCTCGGACGCCCGCCCGCGGGTCGGCCACGCGGCCGCCGTGACCACCGGCCGGAGTCGTGGCGTCCGCCGGTCCACCATCGCCCACGCCCTCCTCGGTGAAGCAGCGCCTCACCGCAGGGCTCAGGAAGCGTGAGGGCTGCGCGTAGCCGTGGCGATCGGAGCCGCCCTGGGGCTGGACGTAGTAGCGCAGGGGAACGGTGACGGCGAGCCAGTCACGCGCCCGCGTGCATGCGACGTAGAAGAGCCGGCGCTCCTCGTCGATCTCCTCGGCGCTGCCGCACGACATGTCCGAGGGGATGTTGCCGTCGGCCGCGTGGATCACGTAGACGGCGTCGAACTCCAGTCCCTTCGCCGAGTGGATGGTCGAGAGCACCAGGTACTCCTCGTCGAGAAGGGGTGGCCCCGCAAGGTCCTGGGTGTACGCGGGCGGGTCGATCGCCAGCTCGGCGAGGAGCCGCTCCCGGGTCCGGAACCGCGACGCCATCGCTTCGATGCGCTCGAGGTCTCCGATACGGGCATCCGCAGCGTCGTAGCGCATGCGGCAGAGCGGCGCGTAGAAGAGCCGGGCCGCATGCACCTGTGCCGGGAGATGGTCCGGCTCGCTGCTGGCAAGACCTCTCATCAGTGCCACGAAGTCCGCCCAGGCCGGCGCTGCGGAGGTGGGAACGCGCTGCCCCACCCAGGTCTCGAAGTCGCCGCCGGCTCCGGCCAGGACATCGGCCAGAGTCGCCGCCGTCCTCGGTCCGACCCCTGGCAGCAGCCCCAGCGACCGCACCGCGGCGATGCGGTCGAAGGGGTTCTCCGCGAGACGGAGGATCGCCATGAGGTCTTTGACGTGGGCGGCTTCGACGAACTTGAGCCCCCCGTACTTCACGAACGGGATGTCGCGCCGGCCGAGTTCGATCTCGAGCACGGCGGCGTGGTGAGCCGCCCGGAAGAGCACCGCCTGGCGGGTGAGCGCCACCCCTTCCTCCCGGTGCTCGAGGATTCGGTCGGCGACCCACGATGCCTGTTCGTGCTCGTCCGTGCAGGTCACGAGGAGTGGTGGCGTCCCGCCCGTGCGTGCGGGCATGAGCGTCTTCTCGCGGCGCTCGTGTGCTTCGGCCATGAGCGTGTTGCCCACGGCGAGCACGGGTCCGGTCGACCGGTGGTTGCGCTCGAGCGTGATCACCGAGGCCGCCGGGAAGCGCTCCTCGAAGTCGAGGATGTTGCGAACGGTCGCCGCGCGAAACGAGTAGATCGCCTGGGCATCGTCGCCGACGACGGTCACTCCCTGTCCATCGGGACGCAGTGCCGAGATGATCTCGGCTTGCAGCACGTTGGTGTCCTGGTATTCGTCGACGAGCACGTGGTCGAATCGTTCGCGTACGCGCTCACCTGCAGGCGAGGTCAGGAGGGCGTGCCAGAAGAGCAGCAGATCGTCGTAGTCAAGCACGTGCTGCTCTTCCTTGCGGTCGGTGTAGGCGTCGAAGAGCCGGGAGAGATCGTCGGCGCACTCGCTGCACCACGGGAAGCGTGATGAGAGCACCTCGGCCAGCGTCTCCCGGGCGTTCACGCACCGGCTGTAGATGTCCAGGCACGTCGACTTCTGGGGGAAGCGGCGTCCTGCGCCGCCGAGTTCGAGGTCGGTGCGGCAGACGTGCATGAGGTCTTCCGCATCCGCCCGGTCGAGGATCGTGAATGACGGAGCCAGTCCGAGGTCGCGGGCGTGGGCGCGTAACAGACGAGCGGAGACCGAGTGGAAGGTCCCTCCCTGCACCCGCGAG
>JAHYJI010000021.1 GCA_019429145.1 Coriobacteriia bacterium
GAGTATGGCCGGGCGACCCACAGGCCCGTTCTCCTCGCTGCCGGTCCGGATCGCGACTGGTGTGCTGTACGGCGCGGTGCTGGTCTGGGTGATCTACTTCGGCGGGCACCTGCTGCTTGCCATCCTGATGGCGGCGCTCGGGGCTCTCGCAGTATCCGAGCTCTACCGGATGACGCGCAGGGAACGCCGCACCCTCGCCGAACTCTGCGGATTCGTGGCGGTTGCAGCGATGCCGGTGGTCGCATCCTTCTGGGGCCTGTCCGCACTCTTCCTGGTGATGACGGCACTTGTCGCCGCATCGCTCGTCTGGCACGTCTACTTCGTCAACCTGCGCATCGCCGATACGACGCTGGTGGTGTTCGGAGCTGCCTACATCGGGTTCGCACTCGCTCACTTCGTGCTGATACGAGGCCTCGAAGACGGAGTCTTTCTCGCACTCGCCGTCCTGGTCGGGGTGTGGGCGAGCGACGTGCTCGCGTACTTCGTCGGGTCGCTCATCGGATCCCACAAACTCGCCCCTCGCATCTCTCCGGCCAAGTCATGGGAGGGATTCGTTGCCGGGACGCTCGGGACGGTCGGGGTCTGGCTCGCGCTCCCGCTGCTCGTCGAGACGACGCTGACGCTCTCGTGGCGCATCGTCATCGGCATCGCGCTCGCACTCGCCGCGCTGGTTGGCGACCTGTTCGAGTCACGCATCAAGCGTGAGGTGGGGGTCAAGGACTCGGGCAACCTTATGCCCGGTCACGGCGGCTTCCTCGACCGGATCGACAGTCTGCTGCTCGTAAGCGTCATCGCATACTACCTGCTCCTCGCGGGCGGCATCCGATGAGCGGCGCGCTGCGGGTCGCGGTTCTCGGCTCGACCGGATCGATCGGTCGGCAAGCACTCGACGTCGCCTCCCGCATGCCTGACAGAGTTCGCGTCACCGCACTGGCAGCCGGGTCCAATCACGAGCTCCTCGCCGAACAAGCCCGTGCCTACCGTCCGGTAGCGATCGCGCTCAATGACCCTGCGGCCGCTCACTCAGCAGCGAAAGCACTTCCCGGTGTCGATGTCGGAGCCGGGCCGGACGCCGTGGTGGCACTTGCATCCCACCCTGAGGTCGACATCGTCTTGAACGCGCTGGTCGGTGCGGCCGGCTTGCGCGCGACCATCGCCGCCCTCACTTCGGGCAAGGTTCTTGCGCTCGCCAACAAGGAGTCACTGGTCGTGGGCGGAGAGCTGGTGACCGCGCTCGCGCGACCCGGACGCATACTGCCCGTCGACTCGGAGCACTCGGCCATATTCCAGTGCCTTCTCGGCGAGGACGAGCGCGACGTGGCCCGCATCTGGCTGACCGCCTCGGGAGGCCCGTTCCGTGGGAGAGACCGGACCTTCCTGACGGGGGTGGATGCCGCGGCGGCGCTCGCGCACCCCACGTGGACGATGGGCCCGAAGATCACGATCGACTCGGCCACGCTCATGAACAAGGGACTTGAGGCCATCGAGGCGCATCATCTTTTCGCCGTCGATTACGATCGGATCTCCATCGTCGTCCACCCGCAGTCCTGCGTGCACTCGATGGTCGAGTTCGCGGATGGCTCCGTGAAGGCACACCTCGGTGCTACGGACATGCGTATCCCGATCCAGTACGCATTCAGTCATCCGCGCCGCTGGCCCGCCCCGATCGAGCCTGTCGACTTCACGACTCTGGGTTCGCTCGACTTCGAGCCACCGGATGTCGAGACGTTTCGCTGCCTCGCTCTCGCACTGGACGCCGGGAGGGCAGGGGGCACGCTGCCCGCCGTCCTCAACGCCGCAAACGAGATCGCGGTCGAAGCGTTCCTGGCTGGCCGTTGCCGCCTGACCGATATCGACCGGGTGGTCGAAACAGTCATGGACGCGCACGAACCGGAACCACTCGCCTCCGTCGAACAGGTGGAGGCGGTCGACCGATGGGCCCGTAAGACTGCGCTCGACACGCTGTGATCTGCACCCTCTGGCGCGCTCTTTGCACCTGTGGTGCGCACCCATGCGACGCCGGACCCACCTGAAAGGGAGCACATGCCCGACGCTATCACCACGATCCTCTGGGGTGTCCTGACCTTCTCGATCCTCGTCGTGCTTCACGAAGGCGGCCACTTCCTCGCCGCTCGTGCGTTCGGCGTGAAGGTTCACGAGTTCATGGTCGGCCTTCCCGGACCCGCCATCAGGTTCCGCAGCAAGCGGAGCGGCACTATGTTCGGGGTGACCGCTATCCCGCTCGGCGGTTACGTGCGCATCGCAGGCATGGAGCCGGGGGCGGAAGACGAGCTGCTCGGGCCGGCGCTGAAGGCCGCGACGCTCGCCGGAAGGACCGATGCGAACCGGCTTGCCGCCGAGATCGGGGTCGAGGTCGAGCACGCGTCCAGGCTGCTTGCAACGCTCGCTGATTGGGGCGCGCTGGCACCCGCGACCGACGATGAGATCTCCTACCTCGCAACACTCGAGGCCGACGAGCACACTGATGCCACCGCGCTTCTGAATACCGCACGCTCGGTCACCTATCGCGCGCTCTCCAAACCCAAGCGCATTACCGTGCTCTCCATGGGCGTGCTTGCCAACCTTCTCACCGCTCTGCTCGTGTTCACGGTCGTCCTCGGCGTGTGGGGCTACTACACCCAGTCACTCACGCTCTACGATGTCCAGCCCGGCTCAGGGGCCGAGCAGGCAGGACTTGCCGCCGGCGACCGGATCACCTCGATCGGGGGAGCCGCTGTCGAGGACTGGATGACGCTCACGCAGGAGATCTCTGCGCGGGAGCCCGGTGAGACCGTGGAGGTCGGATTCGTACGCAACGACCAGTCCGAGCGCGTACCGGTCACCATCGGCGAGTCCGACAGCGGAGCGCCGGTTCTCGGCGTGGTGTCCGACGTCGAACACGTCAACCCATCTATCGGCGAAGCTGCCGTCGAGAGCGTGCGCCTCACGGGCATGGTGTTCATGGCGATCGGACGGTTCTTCTCGCCCGACACCTTCCAGGAGTCGGTCGAGGGCGCTCGCAGCATCGTCGGGATCACCGTCGAGGTAGCCGAGGCGGCGCGCATGGGGCCGCTGAACTACGCCTGGATCGTCGCGCTGCTCTCGCTCTCGCTCGGCGTGATGAACATCCTGCCCATACCGCCTCTCGACGGCGGCAAGGTGGCGCTGGAGCTCGTCGAGGCCGTTGCGCGGCGCCCGCTCAGCCGGCGCTTCTCCCTCGGCCTGAGCCTCTCGGGAGCTATCCTGCTCTTCTCGCTCATCGGATACCTCATGTACGCGGACGTCGTGCGCTACTTCATCCAGGGCTGATCCGAGGAGGCCGACAGATGCCAGAGAGGCGCGAGACCCGACCGGTAATGGTGGGCACGGTGCCGGTCGGCGGCCGTGCACCCGTCACCGTCCAGTCGATGACGACGACGGACACGCGGGACCCGGCCGCCACGCTCGACCAGATCGCAGCGCTCGCCGACGCCGGCTGCGAGATCGTGCGCGTCGCCATCCCTCGCTCCGAGGCACTGGACGGCTTCGCCGCCATCTGCGGCGCATCGCCGATCCCGGTCGTCGCCGACGTTCATTTCGATCACACGCTCGCGATTCAAGCCGCACGCACCGGTGCCGCGAAGCTGCGGATCAATCCGGGCAACATCGGTCCTGCGGAGCGCGTGGACGCGGTCATCGACGCTGCAGGGGAGGCGGGCATCCCCATCCGCATCGGGGTGAACGCGGGTTCGCTTGCCGAGGAGTACCGCGACCGCGACTGGCCGCTGGCCGACAAGCTTGTCGCCAGTGCGGTCGCATTCTGCGATCACTTCAGGGAGCGTGGGTTCGAAGACATCGTCGTCTCGGCAAAGGCGTCGAGCGTGGCCTCGACCGTGGACGCATATCGCGCGCTCGCTGACGAGCTGCCCTACCCCCTCCATCTCGGGGTCACGGAGGCGGGAACCTCCCGAGCGGGAACCGTGAAGTCCAGCGTGGGTCTCGGAATCCTGCTGGCCGAGGGCATCGGCGACACGTTGCGCGTCTCGCTCACCGCCGATCCGGTCGACGAGGTCCTCGTGGGCTGGGAGATCCTGGCTGCACTCGACCTGAGGCGGCGCACGCCCGAACTGGTGAGTTGCCCCACGTGCGGGCGCTGCGAGGTCGACCTGATCCCGATCGCGACCGAAGTCGAGCGCAGGCTCCGGGGCCGCAGCGCAGGTCTGAAGATTGCCGTCATGGGCTGCGTGGTCAACGGTCCGGGGGAGGCGCGCGAGGCAGATATCGGTGTGGCAGCGGGAAAGGGTGTCGGCATGGTCTTCGCCAAAGGGCGACCCCTTCGCAAGGTGCCCGAGGACCAGATCGTCGACGCGCTCATGCAGGAGATCGATGCCCTGGAACGCGGGTAGACGCACCCAACCGCTCGCGCACCTGCCTTCATGCGCTATTCTGTCTGCCGATACCCGAGGTCGTCCTGACAACCGCCGCCGTACCGGAAGTGAGAGACGCATGACCGTCGCACTGCGCATGAACCACCTGCACGTTCCGACCCTCAAGGAGGACCCCGCCGAGGCCGAGATCGCCTCACACCGCCTCCTGCTGCGTGCCGGCCTGATCCGCAAGGCAGCCGCGGGCATCTACACGTTCCTTCCGCTCGGCTGGCGAAGCGTGCGCAAGATCGAGCAGATCGTCCGCGAGGAGATGGACGCGATCGGGTCTCAGGAGGTCCTGCTTCCCTTCGTTCAACCCGCAGAGCTCTGGCAGGACTCGGGACGCTGGGACGCCTACGGGCCCGAACTCGCCCGGCTCCACGACCGTCAGGGCCGGGAGTTCTGCCTCGCACCCACGCACGAAGAGATAATCACCGCACTCGTTCGGGGCGAGGTCCGCTCCTATCGCGATCTGCCGCTCTCGCTCTACCAGATCAACCTCAAGTTCCGCGACGAGATGCGCCCCCGCTTCGGGTTGCTCCGCGGCCGCGAGTTCATCATGAAGGACGCGTACTCCTTCCACGACTCACAGGAGTCCCTCCAGGAGCACTACGACGACCAGGCTCGTGCGTACGGGCGCATCTGCGATCGTCTCGGCCTGGTCTACCGGCCGGTCGAGGCCGACTCCGGGCAGATCGGCGGCTCGGTCACCACCGAGTTCATGGCGCTGGCCGACACCGGCGAGGCGGCGCTCGTCTACTGCGAGTGTGGATGGGCCGCCAACGTCGAAGCGGCGGGTACCGTGGTTCCGCGCACGCCGGGCACCACCGAGCCAAGACCCATGGAGCGAGTTCACACGCCGGACATCCGAACGATCGCGCAGCTCGCCGAGTTCCTCGGTACGCCGGCACACGACACCGTCAAGACGATGGCAGGCAAGACTCCCGACGGCACCCTCATCTTCTTCTGCGTCCCCGGAGACCGCGAGCTCAACGATGTGAAGGCATCGCGTGCCGTCCCGGGCGTGGAACTGCTGGCCGAGGAGGACTTCGCAGCCTACAACATCCCGAAGGGCTCGCTCGGTCCGGTCTCGCCGCCGGAGGGCACCGTGGTCGTCGCCGACGTCTCGCTACGCGACGAGGTCGCATGGGGGATCGGCGCGAATGAGAACGACTACCACCTGGTCGGCGCGATGCCCGGCCGCGACTTCGAGGTCGGCCTGTGGGCGGATCTCGTCGTGGCCGAGCCGGGCGACGGTTGTCCGGTCTGCGGGGGGACGCTTCTGGGCGCCCGGGGGATCGAGGTCAGCCAGGTCTTCCAGCTCGGAACCAAGTACTCCGAATCTCTCGGCGCTACGTTCACCACCGAGGACGGCGCCGAGCGACCCTTCCTGATGGGCTGCTACGGTGTCGGCATCACGCGCTCGCTCGCAGCCGTCATCGAACAGCACCACGACGACGCGGGTATCGTCTGGCCGATGTCGGTGGCACCGGTCGAGGTCGCCGTGGTTCCACTTGCTGTTGACGACGAGACGGTGTGGCCAGTCGCCGAGAAGCTCTGGCGCGAACTCGCCGACGCCGACGTCGAAGTCATCATCGACGACCGGGACGAGCGCGCGGGGGTCAAGTTCGCCGATGCGGACCTTGTCGGCTATCCCTACCAGGTCGTCGTCGGCAAGCGAGGGGTGGCTGCCGGAGTCATCGAACTCAAGAATCGCGCGACCGGAGAGCGTACCGAGATCCCTATCGAGGACCTGACCGAGACGCTTGCCGCGCGTGTCCGTGAGGAGCGCGCCCGCTACCGGTAACGCGTCACGTACCCTGGGTCCCCGTCCTTCATCGCCCCTGCTGATCGGGCACCTCGCGTCTGTTCTCGCACGCACGGCAGTGTGTTAGAATCAGCGAGGTTTACAGCGTGTCCTGCGAGAAGTGGGTAACCCCCGCTTCTTTTCGTCTGGAAGGAGGTCGGTAACGTGGTAACGGAACTTGAAGCGCGCCTGGAAGCAACGCTTGCGCCCGCTGCGCTCAGCCATGGGCTTGAGCTCGTCGCGGTTGAGCTCGCCGGTGGCCACGGACACCCGGTCCTCCGCGTCTTCCTCGACAAGGAGGGGGGCGTTGGGCTTGACGAGATCTGCGAGGCCAATAGCTGGATCTCCGCCCTCCTGGACGAAAGCGAGCCATTCGGGGGGTCCTACACCCTCGAGGTGTCGTCGCCCGGCATCGATCGTCCGCTCCGGAAGCTCGGTGACTTCGAGCGTTTCGTAGGCTCGATCGCCACGCTCAGGACGCACAAGCTCGACGGACGCACCAGATTCACCGGCACGATCGACGGTGTCACAGATGACACGATCGCGCTGGATGTCGACAGCGAACTCGTCCGCATCCCCTTCAGCGCTGTGCGCAACGCACACCTGAAGGGCGAGGTGGACTTCGGACAGGGGAAGGACGGTTGCGAGCAATGAGCTCTGAGCTGATGGAAGCGCTGCGCCAACTAGCGCGCGAGAAGAACATCGACGAGTACGACATCCTCGACCGGTTGGAGCAGCAGCTTGCGGCGACCTACCGTCGAATACTGGATCTCGAGAACGACACGCGGGTCACGATCGACCGGGAGACCGGCCGCATCTACGTGTACGAGCTCATCCCGGTCGGTGGCACCGAGGAGGAGCCCGAGTTCGAAGAGAGCGACATCACTCCCGCAGACGTATCGCGTATCGCGGCTCAGGCGGCCAAGAACGTCATCACGTCCTCTATCCGCGAGGCCGAGCGCGAGAAGATCTACGAGGAGTACTCCGACAGGGTCGGGGAGAGCGTGACCGGCACGGTGCAGCAGTCTGACAGCCGCTACACGCTGATCAAGCTACGCGAGGGCGTCGAGGCGCTGCTGCCCCCCGCCGAGCAGCCTCCCAACGAGCGCTACGATCACAACCAGCGCCTGAAGGCCTACATCATCGAGGTGCGCAAGACATCGACCGAGCCCTCTATCGTCGTCTCCAGGACACACCCGGGGCTCATCCGCCGGCTCTTCGAGCTCGAGGTGCCCGAGATCTACGACGGCATCGTCGAGATCAAGAGCGTCGCCCGCGAACCGGGCATGCGCTCCAAGGTCGCGGTCTCCAGCCGCGAATCGGGCCTCGACCCGGTCGGCGCGTGCGTCGGTCCCAAGGGCAGCCGTGTCCGCATGATCGTGAGCGAGCTGCGCGGCGAGCGCATCGACGTCATTCCGTGGGCCGAAGATTCCGCATCCTACGTCGCCAACGCGATCTCACCCGCCAAGGTCACCACGGTCCTGATCGACGAGGCGAACCACATCGCCACCGTCATCGTCCCCGAGGACCAGCTCTCGCTTGCCATCGGCAAGGAGGGCCAGAACGCGCGGTTGGCAGCCAAGCTTACCGGCTGGCGCATCGACATCAAGAGTCAGGCACAGGCCACCGAGGCCGGTTTGGCCGCGCGGGTGACCGCCGCGGAGGGTGGCGCCCCTGAAGAGGAGACCGACGGACGCTGCGTCGCCGTGACGAGCTCCGGTCTGCGCTGCCGCAACAAGGCGCGACCCGGAAGCGTGTACTGCGGCATCCACGAGAAGGAGGGTGCCGACTCGTGACACGCACCCGCAAGACACCGACGCGTACCTGCGTCGGGTGCGGCCGCGCCGACGAGAAGCGCGGCCTCGTGCGTATCGTTCGCACGACCGACGGCCACATCGAGCTCGACCCCACGGGGAAGGCCAATGGCCGCGGCGCGTACGTCTGCCCGAGCGTCGAGTGTTTCGACGCGGCGGCCGGCCGGCGGAGATTCGACTCCGCCCTGCGTGTCCACCTGCACGACGACGACCTCGACCGATTGAGACGAGACCTCGAGACGCTGCTCAACAGTGCAGCGATCTCGCAGCAAGGACGGTGACTGTATGCCAAGCATGAGAGTCCACGAACTCGCAAAGGAGTTCGGCATGACCTCCAAGGAGCTACTCGAACAGCTCCAGGCCATGAAGATACCCGCGAAGAACCACGCGTCGACCCTCGTCGAAGCGTACGTCGACAAGATCCGCAAGGACCTCGGACCGCTCATCGCCGAGCGTCAGGCCGCCCTGGAGGAGGAGCGTCTCCGGGTTGAGGCCGCCGAGGCCGCCAAGCGCGAGGCCGAGGAGGCCGCCCGCAAGGCGGAGGAGGATGCTCGTCGTGCCGTTGAGGCTGCCGAGCGCGCCCGCCGTGAGGAGGCCGCCCGCATCACCGAGGAGGCCCGGCGCGCTGCTGAGGCAAAGGAAACTGCAGAGCGCGAGGCCGAGGAGGCCGCCCGCAAGGCCGAGGAGGAGCGTCACGCTGCCGAGGCGGCCGAGGCCGCCGAGCGCGCACGTCGCGAGGCAGAAGAATCGCCCACGCTCGAGAAGAGCGAGGAGGACCGCTACCGCCAGATGGCCAAGCAGGCCGAGGTCGTCTCGCGCTCCAGCATCATCGAAGAAGCCAAGCAGGCTGTAGCCGCCGCAGGCGCAGAGCAGGGCAAGCGCAAGAAGCGCAAGGAGAAGCGCCAGAAGCACGCTGAGGAGGTGGCAGCCGAGACCGCTCAGACCGCGCCGGCCGCCGTCGGCTCCGGTGAGGGAGAGCTCGTCTCCGTGACCGAGGGGGTGACGGTGGGCGAGTTCGCCGACGCGCTCGGCGTGCCCTCCACCGAGATCATCAAGCGGCTGATGCTGCTCGGCACGCCGCTCACCGTGAACCAGCCGATGATGAGCGACATCGTCGAACTGATCGCCGATGACATGGGCCGCGAGGTCGTAGTAGTGAGCCCCGAGGAGGAGACCGGCTTCGTCTTCGACGACGCGCCGGAGGACCTCAAGCCCCGGCCGCCGGTCGTCACCGTCATGGGACACGTCGACCACGGCAAGACCTCGCTTCTCGACGCCATCCGCGAGACCGGAGTCGCCGAAACGGAAGCTGGCGGCATCACCCAGCACATCGGTGCGAGCGTCGTGTTCCGCGACGACAAGCAGATCACCTTCATCGATACCCCGGGACACGAAGCCTTCACCGCGATGCGTGCACGCGGCGCCAAGGTCACCGATGTCGCGGTGCTCGTGGTGGCCGCCGATGACGGCGTCATGCCACAGACCGTCGAGGCCATCCACCACGCGAAGGCCGCAGGCGTGCCGATCATCGTGGCGGTCAACAAGATCGACAAGGAGGGCGCGAACCCCGACCGGGTCCGCCAGGAGCTCACGGAGCACGAGATCGTACCCGAGGCATGGGGTGGAACCGACATCTTCGTGGACGTCTCCGCGAAGCAGCGGCTCAACATCCCCGAGCTACTCGAGATGATCCTGCTGCAGGCCGACGTCCTCGAGCTCAAGGCCAACCCCGACGCAACGGCGTCAGGCATCGTCATCGAGGCGAAGTTGGACAAGGGCCGTGGCCCGGTTGCCACCGTCCTCGTCCAGCGCGGTACGCTGCACGTGGGCGACTCGATCGTCGCCGGCACCACCCACGGACGCGTGCGCGCCCTCGTGAACCCGCTCGGTGAGACCGTGGTCTCCGCCGCGCCCGCCGATCCTGTCGAGATCCTCGGACTCGGAAGCGTCCCCTCGGCAGGAGACGAGTTCCGCATCTTCGCCGACGAGCGCGATGCCCGAAACCTCGCCGAGGAGCGGGCGCTCAAGCAGCGTCTGCTCGCGCAGGAAAAGAAGGTCCACGTCTCGCTGGACGACCTGTTCGCCAGGATCCAGGAGGGCGAGCTCAGAGACCTCAACCTTGTCGTCAAGGCCGACGTACAGGGCTCCATCGGGGCCCTGAAGGACGCGCTCGACAAGATGGACCAGACCGAGGTCCGCATCAACGTCATCCACTCCGCAGTCGGCGCGATCACCGAGACCGACATCATGCTCGCCGACGCGTCGGATGCGATCGTCATCGGCTTCAACGTTCGCCCGGAGCCCAAGGCACGGGTCCTTGCCGAGAAGGAGAGCGTCGATATCCGCCTGTACCGCGTCATCTACCAGGCGATCGAGGATATCAACGCCGCCCGCGTCGGCATGCTCGCGCCCGAGTTCCACGAAGAGGACACCGCACGTGTCGAGATCCGCGAGCTCTTCCGCGTCCCGAAGATGGGTGTCATTGCAGGCTGCTACGTGCAGGAAGGCGAGATATCCCGGGACGACAAGGTCCGTCTTGTCCGCCAGGGGACCGTCATCTACGAAGGCAAGCTCGGGTCTCTCCGACGCTTCAAGGACGATGTCAAGTCGGTACGCCAGGGCTACGAGTGTGGCCTGAGCATCGACGGCTTCCAGGACATCAAGGAGGGTGACGTCGTCGAGGGCTTCAAGACCGTCGAAGTCGCCCGTGAGTCATAGGGAGCGCACGTGAAGCAGACACCCCGAACCCGCAAGGTCAACGAGATGGTCCGCGAGGCCGTCGCGATCATCCTTACCGAGGAGATCGCTGACCCTCGCATCGACCTGGTCACCGTCACCTCGGCAGAGGTGAGCCCCGACATGATGGTCGCCAACATCCACGTGATCACCCACGGCGGCCCCGAGCGCTACGCCGAGCTTCTCGAGGGACTCGAGTCCGCCAAGGGACGCATACGCTCGCTGCTCGGCCAGCGGATCACGTTGCGCTTCACCCCCGAGCTGCGCTTCCTCATCGACCGCTCGGTCGATGAAGGGATGCGTATCTCCGAGGCCCTCAAGGAGGTACCGCCCACGCTGCTCCGGGACCGAGAAGGGGAGGCGGACTCCGACCCCGAGGAGTGACGTGTTGATGCTCGCCTACCACCGGGTAGCCGTCGAACTACGGAAGGCCTCCTCCGTCGCGGTGTGTGCTCACGTCAAACCGGACGGGGACGCTATCGGGTCTGTTCTCGGACTCACCCTCGCACTTCGGGACGCGGGCATCGCCGCTGTCCCAACGCTCGCCGACGCCGAGAAGCCACCCGGCTCCTACGAGTTCATGCCGGGATACGGCCTCTTCGTTCCCGCTGCCGAGCTCGAGCCTCCTCAGGTCTTCGTGGCGCTCGACACCCCCGGGCCCGATCGCCTCGGAGTCGCTGCCGAGCTCGCTAAGAGCGCCGAGACGCTGGTCGCCATCGACCATCACCCCGACAACAGCGGATTCGGGACGGTCAACCTGACCGACCCGGCCGCAGCCGCGACCGGGCTGATGGTGTGGAGGCTCCTCAAAGCACTCGATCAGCCTCCCTCGCCTGAGGTCGCCCTGTGCTGCTGGGTCGCACTGGTAACGGACACGGGGCGTTTCGCCTACAGCAACACTTCGCCCGATGCTCTGAGAGACGCTGCGGACATGCTCGAGGCCGGTGTGGACGCTGCCGAGGCCCACCACCAGCTATACGAGAGCCGCACGGCGGCTGCCATGGCGCTGGAGACGAGGGTCCTCTCTCGCCTCACGCTCGCCAACGACGGTCGCGTTGCCTACGCCTGGGTCGACGACTCTGACTACCCCGAGACCGGTGCCCGTCCGTGGGAGACCGAGCATCTCGTAGACGCCGTGAGGGCCCTGGAGGGGATCGACGTCGCGCTACTTCTCAGGGTGCACCCTGAAGGCGTCAGGGTGAATCTGAGGGCCAAGACCGGCCACGACGTCAGCGCCGTCGCCCGCCGGTGGGGTGGCGGCGGACACGTCGCCGCCGCGGGCTTCAATCACCCGGGTGGCCTCGAGGCGGTGCTGGCCGAACTCCTTCCTAACCTGCCCGGCGGTGATCGGGCGTGAGCGCACCCCGTCGGGGCGCAACCGCGCTTTCGGGCATTCTCGTCATCGACAAGCCTGCAGGGATGACGAGTCACGACGTCGTTGCCCGCCTGAGACGCAGCACAGGCGAGCGACGGATCGGACACGCAGGTACGCTCGATCCCGCAGCGACGGGAGTCCTCGTCGTCCTGGTCGGCTCCGCCACCCGGCTGACCCCCGCTCTCACCGACGCCGAGAAGTCCTACGTTGCTCGTATCACGTTCGGTACCCGCACCGACACCGACGATGCCGAGGGGCAGCCCGTCGAGGTCCTTGCCGTACCGCCCGCACTGCGTGACGAGAAGTACGCCGCTGAAGTCATCGCCGCCCTACTCGGCGCTCACGACCAGCTACCGCCTGCCTACTCTGCGATCAAGCAGGCAGGCGTGAGCGCTCATCGTGCCGCCCGGGCCGGCAACCCGTTGACACTGGAGTCTCGTCACATCGAGATTCTCGATGCCGGTCTTCTCGGAATCGACAGCGACCCGGACGTGTCGTGGGACACCTCCTTCACCGTCTCGAAAGGAACCTACATCCGGGCCATCGCGCGCGATCTCGGGACTGCTCTCGGTACGGCGGCGCACCTGTCGGCCCTCCGGCGTACCGGCAGCGGCCGCCTCTCGCTCGCCGACGCTCATGCCCTCGACGAGGTCACCGGGGCCGGGGCGGGATGCGCCCGGTTCTTTGCCGACCCGATAGAGGCGCTGGGTCTTCCCTTCAGGAATCTCACACCTGACGAGGTCGACCGCGTCCGCGTGGGTGCTCCTGTCCCCGTCGGCCATGAGTGTGCCGAACCCGGCTCCCAAACCCTCGTGGCCATGGCAGATGCCGATCGACTCTACGCGCTCTACTCGCTGTCGGCTGACGGGGAGAGCCTGCAGGCTCGAACCGTCCTCGCGGGAGGCGTGACGCGATGAGAGAGGTGCTCATCTGGGAGCGGGGAGTGCGCTCCTTCGACACCGTGGTCGCTGCCATCGGAGTGTTCGATGGCGTTCACATAGGACACCAGACCCTCGTGCGCGATGCCGCGCGCGATGCGCGGGAGCGGGGCCTTGCGGCTGTGGCGGTCACCTTCGACCGCGATCCCGACCAGGTCGTGAACCCGGACGCCGCCGGACCGCAGCTTCTCGCCCTCGAGGACAAGTGCACCTTCCTCCTCGAGTCCGGAGCAGATCACATCCTCGTCGTTCCGTTTGACGCGAGTGTGGCCGCGCTCTCTCCCGAGGCGTTCCTGAGCGACATCCTCCTCGAGGCGCTCACACTGCGTTCCGTCCACGTCGGGAAGGACTTCCGGTTCGGACGCTATGCGGAGGGAACGGTCTCCACCCTCGAATCGCAAGGGGCGGTGCACGGCTTCACTGTTCGGGCACACGAACTTGTCACAGAGGGGAAGTCGACGGTTACGTCTACGCGAATCCGTGCCCTCGTGGCAGCCGGAAATGTCACCGCGGCAGCTGCGCTCCTCGGCAGGGACCACCGCGTGACGGGTCTGGTCGTCCGGGGGAGGGGGATCGGCCGACGCGAACTCGGGGTCCCCACGGCGAATCTGCTCCCCCGGGAGCACGCCGCTCTGCCACGTGAGGGTGTCTACGCCGGATGGGCGCTCGTCGGCGACGCCCGTCACCCGGCCGCCATCTCAGTCGGCACCCCTCCGACCTTCCCCGACGCACACGATCAGCTCGAGACACACATCCTCGACCTGGATGCTGACTTGTACGGAGAAACCATCACCGTCGGGTTCCGGAGACACCTTCGCGATCAGCGAAGGTTCAGCTCGCAGCGCGAACTGGCCGGTGCGATCAAGCGCGACATCGACGAGGTGCGCAGGGGAACCTGTCACGCAGGCTGAGCGGTACGCCCCAGACGATCACGGTAAGTGCCGCTGTGGTATAGTGTGAGGGTTGTATTGCGGACCCTCGCCTGAGACCCGCGAATCACCGACGCGGGCCCCGGACGGGGGCGGACACGAACAGAAAGGTGAACGAAGTATGCCATTGTCGAAGGAAACCAAGAACGAGATCGTCGCGAAGTACGCCCGCACCGAGGGCGACACCGGTTCTCCGGAGGTACAGATCGCGCTCCTCACGCAGCGCATCCGTGACCTCACCGAGCATCTCAAGATCCACAAGAAGGACCATCACACGCGCCGCGGCCTGCTTATGCTCGTTGGCCAGCGCCGTCGGCTCCTCGGGTATCTGAAGAAGACCGACATCGAGCGCTACCGCGCGATCATCGCGGATCTCGGTATCCGCGGGTAAGAACCCATCAAGGCACTCCGAAGGCGGGAGAAAGCTCCCGCCTTCTTACTACCGGTCGCCGGATGCGGCGGTAGTAGAGGTCTTCACGCACGGGGCGTGGAGAGAAGAGGCAGAGGAAGAGGAAAGAGATGTCAAAGATCGTCGAGCGTTTCGAACTGTACGGCAAGGAGTATGTCCTGGAGACCGGCGAGCTGGCCAAGCAGGCCGGCGGTGCCGTGGTGGTGCGCCAGGGCGATACGATGGTACTCGTCACCGCCACCGCATCCCGCAACCCCAAGGATCTGGATTTCTTCCCGCTCACCGTCGATTTCGAGGAGCGGATGTACGCTGCGGGCAAGCTCCCGGGTGGCTTCATCAAGCGTGAGGCCCGCCCGAGCGAGAAGGCCATCCTGACCGCGCGGATGATCGACCGGCCGCTGCGTTCGGCGTTTGCTGACGGTTTCCGCAACGAGGTCCAGATCATCGTGACCGTGCTCTCCGCGGATCAGGTCTCGCAGCCCGACGTCATCAGCATCATGGGTGCGTCCGCAGCGCTGATGGTGGCCGGAATCCCGTTCGAGGGCCCGCTGGCCGCTGTCCGTGTGGCGCGAGTGGATGGCGAGTTCTGTGTGAACCCGACCTTCGACGAGCTCGAGGTCTCCGATATCGACCTCGTGGTCGCCGGATCGCGCGACGCCGTCTACATGATCGAGGCAGGCGCGTACGAGGTCTCCGAGGACGACATGCTCGCTGCGCTCACCTTCGCCCAGGAGGCTATCGCCGAGTTCTGCGCTATCCAGGAGCGCTTCGTCGCGCAGACCGAGCCGACTCCCATGGAAGTCCCGATCCACACCATCGACGAGTCCCTGCGCGAGCGTGTCTTCGCAGCGGGCTCCGAGAAGATGCGCGTCGCGCTGCACAATCCCGACAAGTTCTCCCGCCAGGACGGCGTGTACGCCGTGAAGGAAGAGGTGCTCGCTACCTTCACGGAGGATGAGCGCGCTGCCGACGGCAAAGACATCAAGGCGCTGCTCAAGGAGCTCGAGAAGAAGACCATGCGCAATATGGTGCTTGACGAGGGCGAGCGTGCCGACGGCCGCACGACGGACGAGATCCGGCCGGTCACCAGCATCGCGGGCTATCTGCCCCGCGCTCACGGCTCCGGGCTCTTCACCCGCGGCCAGACCCAGGTGCTCTCCGTGCTCACGCTCGGCATGCTCTCCGAGTGGCAGCGCATCGACACCATCGACGTGTCCGAGGGCAAGCGCTACATGCACCACTACAACTTCCCGCCGTTCTGCACCGGCGAGACGGGCTTCATGCGCGGCCCGAAGCGCCGCGAGATCGGCCATGGCGCTCTCGCCGAGCGCGCGCTCATGCCGGTGCTCCCTGCCGAGGACGAGTTCCCCTACACCATCCGCATCGTCTCTGAGGTCCTGGAGTCCAACGGCTCGAGCTCTATGGGTTCGGTCTGCGGCTCCTCGCTCGCGCTCATGGACGCCGGCGTGCCGATCAAGGCGCCCGTCTCCGGCATCGCGATGGGGCTGATCAAGGAAGGCGACCGCGTTGCGGTGCTCTCCGACATCCAGGGTCTCGAGGACTTCCTCGGCGACATGGACTTCAAGGTGGCCGGCACCGAGCAGGGCATCACAGCTCTGCAGATGGACAACAAGGCCAAGGGTCTGTCCTACGAGATCCTCGAGACGGCGCTGCGCCAGGCCAAGGCCGGCCGTGCGCACATCATGTCCAAGATGCTCGAGGCGATAGACGTGCCGCGCGACGAGCTCTCACAGTTCGCGCCCCGCATCCTCACCGTGAAGATCCCTGTCGACAAGATCCGTGACGTCATCGGTTCGGGCGGCAAGATCATCCGCGGTATCCAGGAGGAGACCGGCGCCCAGATCGACATCCAGGAGGACGGCACCATCTTCGTCGCCTCGCGCGACCAGGGCGGCGAGGAAGCGGTCCGCCGCATCCAGCTCATCGTCAAGGTCCCCGAGATCGGCGAGCGCTACAAGGGCCGCGTCGTCTCCATCCAGGCATTCGGCGCCTTCATCGAGCTTACGCCCGGCAAGGACGGGTTGCTCCACATCTCGCGCGTGGCCAAGGGCCGCGTCGAGAAGGTCGAAGACGTGCTGGCCGTCGGCGACGAGGTCGAGGTGGAAGTCCTCGACATCGACGACCGCGGAAAGATCAGCCTGGACCGCATCGACAAGCCCGAAGCACCCCCGTCGACCGGTGGTGGCGGCGACCGCAAGCCACACGGCAGCGGCGATCGTCCGGACCGCGACCGTGGCGGTGACCGCGGAGGCGACCGCAAGCCCCGTCGTCGCCACTAGGCGGCGGGACACACCGATGTTCTATCGCGAAACCGTGCTCGACAACGGTGTCACGGTCCTCACGGAGTCACTCGACTCTGTGAGGTCCGTGGCGCTTGGTGTGTGGTTCTCTGTCGGCAGCCGTGACGAGAGCCCGGCTGAGGCCGGCATGTCCCACTTCATGGAACACATGATGTTCAAGGGGACCCCGACCCGCTCGGCTGCAGACATCTCGGAGACCTTCGACCGCCTCGGTGCCGAGCTCAACGCCTTTACCAGCAAGGAGTACACCTGCTACTACGCGCGCGTGATCGACGAGCACGTGCCCACGGCGATCGAGCTGCTCTCCGACATGGTGTGCAACGCCTCTCTGACCGATGATGCGTGCTCCAAGGAGCGAGAGGTGGTCATCGAGGAGATCGCCCGCATGGAGGACACTCCCGACGACCGCATCCACGAACTGTTCTCTCGCGCACTCTGGCCCGACCACCCCATCGGCCTGCCGATCCTCGGCAGCCGTGACACGGTTGGCGGATTCGACCACCTGCAGTCGGTGGCCTTCCGTACGCGCCACTACCTGACCGGCAACTGCGTCGTCGCCGCAGCCGGCAGCGTCGATCACGACGCCCTGGTGGAGCTCGTGCGGGCGCACCTGGTTCTGCCCGAGGGGCCCCGCAGCGACCGGCCGGCTGCCGAACCGCCGTCGACCGGACGCCTTGCCGTGATCGAGAAGGAGACGGAACAGAGCCACATCTGCTACGGCGTCAGCTGCATGAACGCCCGTCACCCCGACCGTTTCGCACTCTCGGTGGTGGACACGGTCCTCGGCGGGGGCATGTCATCGCGGCTCTTTCAGGAGATTCGCGAGAAGAAGGGGTTGGCCTACGCCGTTTTCAGCTTCCACGCCCTGTATCAGGACACCGGCCAGTTCACGGTGTATGCGGGCACACGTCCCTCGAACGCCGAGGAGGTCGTGCGCCTCATTCAGACCGAGATCGAGCGCCTGCTCACCTCCGGACTGACCGCAGAAGAACTCTCCCGGGCCAAGGAGTCCATCAAGGGGCATCTTGTCCTTGGACTCGAAAGCACCCGCAACCGGATGACGCGAATCGGCAAGAACGCCGTCACCGGCGGCGAACTCCTCTCCGTCGACGAGGTGGTCGAGCGGATCGACGCGGTCGACCTCGAGAACACACACCGCGTTGCGACAGAGGTGCTCGACCGAGAGCGTGTGCTCGCAATGATAGGACCGTACTCCGCAGAAGACGTCGCCCACCTCGTAGGGTAGATGCCGGAAGGGGAGGCTCATCCATGATCGATGTACTTGTCAGTGGCGCCGCAGGGCGCATGGGTCGCGAGGTCGTCCGGGCGCTCACGGCCGCCGAGGGCATCCGGATCGTCGCTGCAGTCGATCCCGGACACGACGGGAACGCCGTAGACGATGGAGCCGGGGGAGAGGTGCCCTGCACCGGAGATCTCGCCTCGGCCATCACGGCGGTCCAACCGACGGTCATGGTGGACTTCACGCATCCCGATGCGGTCGAAGACAACCTCCGTACCGCGCTCGCGGCCGGCGTTCACTGCGTGGTAGGCACTACCGGTATCGGGGAGGAGACGCTGCTGGAGCTCTCGCAAGCCGCGCCGCAGACCTGCCTCTTCGTCGCACCGAACTTCGCCATCGGTGCGGTGCTGATGATGCGGTTCGCGCAGGAAGCAGCACGCTTCATGCCGCATGCCGAGATCGTCGAACTGCACCACGACCGGAAGGCTGACTCGCCCTCCGGCACCGCTCTGCGGACCGCGTCCCTCATCGCTGCGGCACGCCACACGGTACCCGCTGCGCCGGGTCCCGAGACCGAGCTTGCCCGGGGTGCCCGCGGAGCACTCGTCGATAACGTTCGCGTGCACAGCGTGCGACTCCCGGGCCTCGTGGCCCACCAGGAGGTCATCTTCGGGGGCGAAGGTCAGACGCTCACGCTGCGCCACGACTCGATCGACCGGACCTCGTTCATGCCCGGTGTGATACTGGCGGTACGTGAGGTCGTCTCGCGTACGGGACTCGTCATCGGGCTCGAGAACCTGATGGACGCGTAGCGTGACCGCCCCGGACGTTCGGATCGTCGTCATGAAGTTCGGCGGCACCTCCGTGGCCACCACGGGGGCTCGTGCCGCCATCGCGCGAGCAGTCCGTGCCGGGATCGAGTCGGGCGTATCCCCGGTACTCGTTGTCTCTGCGATGGGCCGCGCCGGGCAACCGTATGCAACCGATACCCTCATCTCGCTCGTCGAGGGGCTGCCGGGCGATCCCCGGGAGACCGATCTTCTGATCTCCAGCGGAGAGATCGTGTCCGCGGTGGTCCTCGCGCACGAACTGAGAGCAGCCGGCCTCGACGCACGAGCCTTCTCGGGAGCGGATGCGGGCATCGGCACCGACGGAGTGTTCGGCTCCGCGGCGATAACCGACGTACACACCGGACCGCTCCTCGATGCGATCTCCCGGGGAACGGTCCCCGTCGTCGCTGGATTCCAGGGTATCGCCGCTGACGGCTCGGTCACCACGCTCGGGCGCGGCGGCTCTGACACGACCGCGTGCGCGCTGGGAGTGGCCCTGCATGCGGAGGCGGTCGAGATCTACACCGATGTCGACGGTGTGATGAGCGCCGATCCGCGTGCATGTGACGGACCACGGGTACTCGAGGTGATCCGGGCAGACGAGCTCCACCAGATGGCACGCCACGGTGCACGCGTCGTCCACACTCCCGCCGCCGAGCTGGCGCTGGCAAGCGGCCTTGCCCTCAGGGTGCGCAACACCTACAGCGACCATCCCGGGACACGCGTCGCCGACATCTCCGCATACCGCCCCGAACGGATCGCCACCGCGGTCTCGCACGTCGACGATGTCGCGCGCGTGCGGGTCGCACTTCCTGCTCCGGAGAACACCCGTGCGCACATGGCCGCGCAGGCTCGCGTCTACCGTGCGATGGCCGACGCATCCGTCTCGCTCGACATGTTCACGCCGGTTGGGGAGACGCTGGTTTTCTCGATTGCCGGATCCGCGCTCGACGGCGCGTGCGAGGTCCTGTCCGCACTCGGCATGACCTATCAGGTGCAGGCCTCGCTGTCCAAGGTCACGCTCGTCGGAGCCGGGATGCACGGCGTGCCCGGGGTCATGGCGCGCATGGCGGAGTGCCTCGCCCGCGCGGGGGTCACGGTGCTACAAACTGCCGACAGCCACACCACCATCTCCGTTCTCGTCCCCTCGGAGGAGAGCAGGGCGGCAGTCCAGGCCCTCCACGATGGTTTCGACCTTGCCACGTCCTGAACGCACGCATCCGCCCATGGCAATGACACCGCGGCAACACCACCACGGGTTGCCTTCATCGGGTTTCCGGGTGTGGCACAATGAAGTGATGTCGACCACCTACGAGACGCGGGTATTGCGACCGCAGCACGATACAAGGGGAGCACTCATGGCTGAACCGCGCTTCGGACGCATGCTGACCGCTATGGTCACGCCGTTCGATTCCGACCTGAACCTCGATCTGCCTCGAGCGCAGGCGCTGGCCGATCGCCTGCTTTCAAGCGGCACGGACGGGTTGATCGTGTGCGGCACCACCGGCGAGTCGCCGACCGTCTTCTACCCGCAGAAGATGGAGCTCTTCAGGGCGGTCATCGATGCCGTCGGCGATCGCGCCCCGGTCATCGCGAATGCCGGCGACAACTGCACGGCGGACAGCGTGGAGTTCGCACGCAAGGTCGCCGCAATCGGCGTGCACGGGATCATGGCCGTGGTGCCCTACTACAACAAGCCTCCGCAGGAGGGCCTCTACCGCCACTTCCGGGCGATCGCCGAAGCGGTCGATCTGCCCGTCATCCTCTACAACATCCCGGGACGCTCGGTGGTCAACATGAGCGCGGAGACCACGCTGCGCCTGGCACACGACTGCGAGAACGTCGTCGCGGTGAAGGAAGCGAGCGGGAATCTCACCCAGATCGCACAGATCATCGACGGCGCGCCCGAGGGATTCGAAGTGCTCTCGGGTGACGACGAGATGACCCTGCCGATGCTCGGGCTCGGTGGCACGGGAGTCATCAGCGTGGTATCCCACGTCGCCGGACACCGCTTCAAGGAGATGATCGCGGCACACGGAGCGGGCGATCACACGCGAGCGCTCAGGATCCACCTTGAGCTGCTGCCGCTGATGAAGGCCCTGTTCATGACCGCGAACCCGATCATGGTAAAGGAAGCGCTGCGATTGCAGGGCTTCGACGTGGGCACCGTGCGGCTCCCACTCGTACCACCTACAGAGGAGCAGACGGCCGAACTCGAGCGGATCATGAGGCACGTCGGCCTTCTGCCCGTCTGAACCGAACGAGACGCGTGCGGCTCGCCTGCGCGCGTATGAACCCACACCCGCCGCTTGCGAGCGGCACGACCTAAGGAGCATCACAGCACCCCTATGACACAGAAGAAGACCCGCCTGCGCGTCATCCCTCTCGGAGGGCTCGACGAGATAGGCAAGAACATGACCGTGCTCGAGTACGGCAACGACATGGTCGTCATCGACGCGGGCATCATGTTCCCGGACGAAGACCACCCCGGGGTAGACCTGATCCTTCCCGACTACAGCTACATCGTTCATCGCAAGGAGAAGCTTCGCGCGATCGTGATCACCCACGGTCACGAGGACCACACCGGGGCCTTGCCCTACCTCGTGAAGGAGGTCGGGACGACCGTACCGATTCTCGGCACCAAGCTCACACTCGGGCTGATCGCCGGCAAGCTCGAGGAGCACCGCATCAAGAAGCCCAAGCTGCGGGAGATCCGCGCTGGCGGACACGTCAACATCGGCCCCTTCGGTTTCGACTTCATACCCGTGAACCACTCGATCCCCGACGGAGTCGCGCTGTTCATCCGCACCCCGGTCGGCAATATCCTTCATACGGGCGACTTCAAGCTCGACCAGACCCCGATAGACGGCAGGCTGACCGACTACGGTGCGATCGCGGCTGCCGGCAAGAAGGGTGTCCGGCTGCTGATGAGCGACTCGACCAACGCCGAGTCCGTCGGCATCACCAAGTCGGAGGCCACGGTAGGAGTCGCACTGCGTGACATCTTCGACAGTGCCGATCAGCGCATCATCGTGGCGTCGTTCGCCAGCCACATCCACCGGATCCAGCAGGTGTGCGATGCGGCCGTGGCGGTCGGGCGCAAGGTGGTCGTCACGGGCCGCTCGATGGTCAACAACACCAAGATCGCGCGTCAGCTCGGCTACCTAAGCATCGCAGAGGACGACCTTCTGGACGCCTATTCGATGGGTGATCTTCCGCCGGAGGACGTCGTCGTGCTCTCAACCGGCAGCCAGGGAGAGCCGCTGTCCGCACTCGCACGCATGGCAAACAACGACCACCGGACGGTGACGATAGAGTCCGGCGACACCGTGGTCATCTCCGCCACGCCGATACCGGGCAACGAGAAGGCCGTGAGCCGGGTCATCAACCGGCTCTCTAGAGCCGGCGCGACCATCGTTCACAAGGGAAACGCACCCGTCCACGTTTCGGGTCACGCGGCCGCCGAGGAGCTCAAGCTCATGTTGAACCTCGTCAAGCCCGAGTGCTTCGTCCCGATTCACGGCGAGAGCCGCCACCTGACAGCGCACGCGGAGCTTGCGAAGCTGACGGGAGTGGCCGACGAGAACATCTTCGTCCTGGCGACCGGTGACTGCCTCGAGATCAGCGAGGACTCCGTGCGCATCGCGGAGCGAGTCGAGTCCGGGGTCGTCTACGTGGACGGGCTCTCTGTCGGCGACATCGGCCAGCTCGTGATCCGCGACCGCCAGCTGCTGGCCCGCGACGGCGTGGCGACAGTGATCGTCGCGATCGATCGCAGGACCGGGCAGCCCACGGGCACCCCCGAGCTCGTGACACGCGGCCTGTCGCTCGGTGCGGAC
>JAHYJI010000022.1 GCA_019429145.1 Coriobacteriia bacterium
TTCTCGAGGGTGCGATCGAGGTGGACGTCGATGCGGTGTGCGATGGCCAGACCGTCTACGTCGCAGGGGTGATGGAGCACATCGAGGAGGCGGGGATCCACTCGGGCGACTCGGCATGCTGTATCCCGCCCTTCTCGCTCGGCGAGGAGACGGTCGAGACGATCGTCGAGCACGCCCGGTCGCTCGCGCTCGAACTCGGCGTGCACGGACTGATCAATATCCAGTTCGCGGTCAAGGACCAGAAGGTCTACGTGCTCGAGGTCAATCCGCGCGCGAGCCGCACCGTTCCCTTCGTGAGCAAGGCCACGGGGGTGCCGCTGGCAAAGGTCGCGGCGCGCGTGATGGCTGGCGAGAAGCTCGCTCAGATGGACCTGCCTCCCGAGCGCCGGGAGAGCGGACGCTTCTGCGTGAAGGAGGCGGTCATGCCGTTCGGCCGCTTCCCGGGAGCCGACTCGGTTCTGGGACCGGAGATGAAGTCGACGGGCGAGGTCATGGGGGTCGCGGCAGACTTCCCGGCCGCATATGCCAAGTCCCAGCTCGCTATCGACTACTCGCTACCGCGCCAGGGTGCGGCATTCGTCAGTGTCAGCGATCGCGACAAGCGCGCGGTCGTCTCCATCGCCCGGCACCTGCATAGCCTGGGCTTCGAGATACTCTCGACGCGCGGTACCGCCAGGAGCCTGAGGGCGGCGGGTCTCCCCGTGACGGAGGTCCTGAAGGTGCACGAGGGGCGCCCGAACATCGTCGACGCTATGAAGAACGGCGAGGTGCAGCTGGTGATAAACACCCCGTTCGGTCAGGAGACGCGCTCCGATGGCTACCACATCCGGGCAGCCGCCATACGTCACGGCATCACCAACATCACGACGGTGCCGGCGGCCAACGCCGTCGTCACCGCTATCGACGCATTCATCAGCGGTGACTCCCGTCTCGACGTCGTCGCGCTTCAAGACTTCGAGGTGCCGCGATGACGTCGGGATGTGCGTGCTCTGAGCACTCGGTGGCTCCGGCGCTCGAGCGCGTCGAGGTCGTCGCGAACGACCGTATCGCGAGTGGAGTGGGCCTGATCGTGCTGCACGCGCCCAGAACCGCGACGGCGGTTCGTCCCGGTCAGTTCGTGCACCTGCGCATCGCACGGGACTCCGCACACCTGCTTCGCAGGCCGTTCTCCATCCACCGGGTGCGCGGAGAGCGGATCGAGATCCTCTATCAGGTGCTGGGCGCGGGGACGCGGCTGCTGGCCGAGCGCGGAGCGGGGGAGGAGATGGACCTGGTCGGCCCGCTCGGCCACGGTTGGGAGATTCCGCCGGGGATCGCCCACGCGCTGCTCGTCGCGGGCGGCCTCGGCGCAGCGCCACTCGGCATGCTGGCAGAGGAACTCGCGACGCGTGGGGTCGCGGTGACCGTGGCGCTCGGGGCGCCGACCGAGGAGCGGCTGATCGCCCGCGATCTCTTCGAGAACGTCGCCCGCAGGTTCGAGACCGCCACCGACGATGGGTCGTGCGGGGCGGCGGGGTTCGTGACCGGCGTGTGCGAGACTCTGCTCGCAGACGAGGCGCTCGATCTGGTCTACACCTGTGGGCCCGAGCCGATGCAGCGTATCGTGGCTGCTCAGGCAGCCGATGCGGGCGTGCCGTGCCAGGTCTCACTCGAACGCCTGATGGCGTGCGGGATCGGTGTGTGCCTCTCGTGCGTCGTTCCGACTTCGGAGGGTCAGAAGCGTGCTTGCGTGGACGGCCCCGTGTTCGACGCGGCCACGCTCATGTGGGACCGTCCGGAGATCCGGTAGATTACCTATAGCTCAGATTGAGGTAGAGAGTGAGTGGAAGCGTGACCCAAACGGTCGACATGAGCGTCAAACTCGGGAGCCTGACCCTGAGGAGCCCCGTGCTCACGGCGTCGGGAACGTTCGCCAGTGGCCGTGAGTTCTCCGACTTTCTCGATCTCGAACGCCTCGGAGGCCTGGTAACCAAGGGTGTCTCGCTCGAACCGTGGGAGGGCAACCCGACCCCGCGCATCGCAGAGACTCCTAGCGGCATGCTTAACTCGATCGGGCTGCAGAATCCGGGTGTGGAGGCCTTCTGCGAGAAGGACCTCGCGTACCTTGCCGACGTGGACGTCCCGGTCATCGTCAACGTCTCCGGTCACACCGTGGCCGAATACGTCAGGGTCATCGAGCGCCTCGAGTCCGAGCCGCGGGTCGATGGGTACGAGGTCAACATCTCATGTCCCAACGTGGACTCCGGCGGCATGGCATTCGGGACGGCGTGCGCGCCTGCCGAGGAGGTGACGCGCGCCTGCCGCGCCGCGACCCGGCGCCCGCTCATCGTCAAGCTCTCGCCCAACGTCACCGATGTCGCCGAGATCGCGCGCGCGGTCGCCGGAGCCGGTGCTGACGCGGTCTCGCTCATCAACACGCTTCTCGGCATGGCGATCGACACCGCCACGTTCCGACCCAAGCTCGCGCGGGTGGTAGGGGGGCTGTCGGGTCCGGCGATCAAGCCGGTGGCGCTTCGCATGGTCTGGCAGGTGGCCGGCGCCGTGAGCGTCCCGGTCATCGGGATGGGCGGGATCATGGATGCCGAGGATGCCGCCGAGTTCATGCTCGCCGGGGCGAGTGCGATCTCGATCGGCACCGCGAACTTCATCGATCCCACCACGGCGATGCGCGTGACCGACGGTCTGGTGGAGTTCTGTCGGGAGCGCGGTATCGGCCGGGTGTCGGAGCTGACGGGAGCGCTGCGCACATGAGCGAAGAGGGTCACAGGGATCCCGCACCACCGGCGGAGTGGCGATTTCGTCGCGCGACGACCGCCGTAGTGCTCGTCGCAGTGCTGCTGGCATTCCTGCTTGGCTGCTCGTGCATCGTAGCCTCGATCTTCGTCGCCCGAACCGCAGTCTCCAACACGGATGTGGAGTCGCGGGGCCGGAGCCTGCCAGCACAGTTCACCCAGTGGTACGGAGAGGAACGGTGAGGCGTTCGTGACAGCACTGCCTGAAGGTCGGGAACGGCTCCGGTCGTCGATCATCGTCGCGCTCGACACCGACGCACACACCGCTCTCTCGCTCGCGCACACGCTGCGCGGACGTGTGGAGCACCTGAAGGTGGGGATGACGCTCTTCTACGCCGAGGGGCCGGGCATCGTCCGCCAGTTTACCGAGATGGGCTTCTCGGTCTTCGTAGACCTGAAGCTGCACGACATACCCCATCAGGTCCGGGGGGCGGCCCGCGAGGTCGCACGCGCGGGGGCCTCGATGCTCACCGTGCACGCGTCGGGTGGGAGAGCGATGATGGAGGCCGCCGTTCACGGCGCCTGTGAAGGAAGCGCCGAGTGCGGTTCGGACACGCCGGACGTCCTGGCAGTCACTGTGCTGACGAGCCTGGATGATGCGGCACTCGCCGAGGTGGGCGTCGCCGCAGCTCCGGCAGGGCAGGTCGAGCTGTTGACGCGCCTGGCTCGAGAGTCCGGGGTCCAGGGTGTGGTCTGCTCGCCGCGCGAGGCCGCCGCCGCGCGGGCGATCCTGGGTCCCGAAGCGCTCGTCGTGACGCCCGGGGTGCGCCCCTTGTGGGCGGCGACGGACGATCAGGCTCGCGTCGCCACCCCGGCCGATGCGCTGGCGGCAGGCGCCTCACATCTGGTCATCGGTCGCCCCATCACGGGTGCCTCTCAGCCCGCTCTCGCGGTCGAGCGAATCGTCACGGAAGGATGAGCAGGAGCATGGACATCGTGGAACTCATGAGCGAGACACAGGTGCGTTCCGCCCTCGAGGAAGCCGGCGCCATACTGCGCGGGCACTTCCGGCTCACGAGCGGTCGCCACTCGGACACCTACGTGCAGTGTGCGCGGATCCTCGAAGACCCCGCGCTGACGACCCGGCTCGCCCGGACCGCCGCAGCGCGTCTCGACGGCAGGGGATTCGACCTGGTTGTCGCGCCGGCAGTGGGAGGCATCATCATCGGCTTCGCAGTCGCACAGGCTCTCGGCCTCAAGTTCATCTTCAGTGAACGAGAGGAGGGGGTGATGCGCTTCCGCCGATCGTTCTCGGTGCCTGCCGGATCACGCGTTCTCGTGGTAGAAGACGTGGTCACAACGGGTGGATCGGTCGCCGAGGTTGCCAATCTGGTGCGCGAGGCAGGTGGCGAGGTCGCCGCAGTCGTATCTCTCATCGACCGCGGCGGACCGAAGAGGTTCTCCGACGAACTCGTCTCTCTATTGAGGCTTGAGGTCGAGTCTTGGGAACCCGATGAGTGTGTCCACTGCGCCAGGGGTGTACCGCTCGACTCGCCCGGAAGCCGTGGTCTCTGACAGGGGTCTTGGCATCTTCGCAGGTCAGGCGTAACATCTATTCCTGTGTTCGGTTGTAAGGGGCTCGCGGTTGTGCATACAATCGTGAGGCGTTGAGCAAGCTCCGCCAATGAGGACGAGGAGGAACGATGGCACTTCCTAACCTTTCGGATGCCGATCGGCAGGCTGCTCTCAAGAAGGCTGCCGAAGCCCGCCAGAAGCGCGCAGAGCTGCGCGCGAAGATCAAAGACGGCAAGATGTCCTTCGCTCAGGTCATGGCGAAGACGGACGACCCCATCGTCGCCCGTATGAAGGTCTCGACCCTTCTCGAGAGTCTTCCGGGTTACGGCAAGGCCAAGGCCGCCAAGATCATGGAGGAGTTGCAGATCTCCGAGAGCCGCCGCATCCAGGGCCTCGGTGCCCGCCAGCGCGAGGCTCTCATGGAGAAGCTGGGCTGATTCCCGATCTGACCGCCGATTCGAGATCCGTGATGCCGGACCAGCACCCCGGCGAGGTGTTCATCGTGTCCGGGCCTTCTGGTGCGGGCAAGGGGACTCTGGTCCAGGCACTTATGCAGCGCATGCCGGATCTCTGGCTCTCGATCTCCGCAACGACTCGTGCTCCTCGGCCAGGCGAGAAGGAAGGCGTGCACTACGTCTTTCTGGCGGCCGAGGAGTTCGAGTGCATCAGGGCCGAGGACGGTTTCCTCGAGTGGGCAGAGGTCCACGGCAACCGTTACGGGACCCTTCGCTCGGCGGTCGAGCAGCGAACTGATGCGGGCCAGACAGTCATCCTGGAGATCGACCCGCAAGGCGCTGAACAGGTGAAACGAACGATGCCCTCGGCGACGCTCGTCTTCATCGCACCGCCCTCCTTCGCCGAGCTGCGCCGACGTCTGGAGAAGCGCGGCAGTGAGACTCCGGAGCAGATAGAGCGCCGCCTGCACCGGGCCGTCGCCGAGCTCAAGATTGCGGATACCTACGACTATGTGATAATAAATGACGACGTCACGCGGGCCACAGAAGAGCTCGCGTGTATCGTTCGATCCCACGCGCAGCAGCGCATCACCGATGTGAAGGACTGATTCCTCCTATGGTCATCAAGCCCGAGATAGACCTGTTGCTTTCCAAGGTCGACTCCAAGTTCACGCTGTGCATCGTTTCGGCTCGCCGGGCGAGGCAGATCACCGATATGCTGCATGGCGTACGGGACCAGGCGCTCCTTACCATGGCCTCCTCTCAGATCACCGAGCTTACGAAGACCAAGCCGCTGAGCAAGGCCCTGGAGGAGATCGCCGAGGGTGACGTCAGCTACGAGCGGGTCCAGGAGAGCTACAAGTAGCCGGGGCGCCATGTTCGAGCGCGCCGCACTCATTCACTACCACGAGATCGGCCTCAAAGGCCGTAACCGCGCTGTCTTCGAACGGCGCCTGCGTGACAACCTGCAGTTCGCCGTTCGCGACCTGACCGCGGAGCGCGTGGAGCGCATCTCCAGCCGGCTGCTCGTGAGGGTCGCAGGAGACGTCCCCCTCGACGAGGTGTGCGAGCGCTGTGCCGCCACTCCCGGCGTGACATACGCCGCGCCGGCCTACATCACCTCGCGCTCGGCTGCCGACATGAACGCCGCGGCGCTGCTCTCGTTACGCGAGGTCCCGGACGCGCGCACCTTCGCCGTGCGGTCGCGCCGTTCCAACACCGATCACCCGGTCGCGTCGCGGGAGATGAACCGTCTCATCGGCCAGCACATCGTCGACAACACCGGCCTGTCGGTCGACCTGTCCCATCCCGACGTGCAGTGCTCCGTGGAGGTCGTGGAGGGTGAGGCGTACCTGTTCAGCCGCAGATTCCCGGGTGTGGGCGGCCTGCCGGTCGGTACTGCGGGTACCGTCGTGTCCCTGCTCTCGGCCGGCATCGACTCACCCGTGGCGACGTGGCGCCTCATCAAGCGTGGTGCGGTCGCGGTGGGCGTGCACTTCTCCGGACGCCCGCAGACCAACGACGCGTCCGAGCGGCTGGTCCTCGAGATCGGAGAAGCCCTCGAGCCCTATGGAGGACTCGCCCGCATCTACACCGTGCCCTTCGGCGACCTGCAGCGCGAGATCTCTCTGGCGGCCCCTCCGGACCTGCGGGTGCTGCTCTACCGCCGTCTGATGGTGCGTGTGGCGGAGCGATTCGCGGCGGTCGAGAGAGCCAAGGCGCTCGTGACCGGAGAGAGCCTCGGCCAGGTCGCCTCGCAGACGCTCGACAACATCGCCGCGGTAGACGATGTGGCCACGCTGCCCATTCTGCGTCCACTGATCGGCACCGACAAACTCGAGATCATCGCCGAGGCGCGGCGGGTGGGCACGTACGAGCTGTCCACGCAGGAACACGTCGACTGCTGCACGCTGTTCATGCCGAGAACGCCGGCGACCCATGCAACAGTAGCCGAGGTCCGCGTGGCCGAGGAGGCGCTCGAGATCGAGCGGATGGTTCGCGACGCTGTCGCCACTGCGGAGTATCGCGACTTTCCCTGCCCGGCGTACCGCGCGCCGAAGCACCTCCCCGATGGGGTCACCTCCGCGAAAGGACGCTGATGGCCTCCCCGGGCGCTCCTCTGCGCATTCTGGCTCTCGAGCCGTACTACGGCGGCTCACACCGTGCGGTCCTCGATGGTCTGATCGAGCACATCGATGCCGAGTGGACGCTTCTCACACTGCCTGCCCGCAAGTGGAAGTGGCGTATGCGCGGGGCGGCCATCAACATGGCCGCAGACGCCCGCGCGCGGCTCGCCGAGTGGCGGGCGGCGGGCGGGGAGGGCGCGCCCTGGGACGTGGTGTTCGCCTCGACCTTCGTCAACCTCGCCGAGTTCAAGGGCCTCGCGGGGGCCGAGATCGCCGCGCTTCCTTCGATCGTCTACTTCCACGAGAACCAGCTCGTGTATCCGAACCGGCACGAGGCGGAGTGGGACTTCCAGTTCCCGCTGACCAACATCACGAGCGCACTCGCCGCCGATCGCTGCCTCTTCAACACGCGCTGGAACCTCGATCAGTTCGTGTCGGAGACCACGCCGTTCCTCAAGCGGTTCCCCGACCATCATCCCGCGGGTGTGGCCGAACGCATCGCAGCGAAGTCCGCGGTTCTCCCACCACCGTTCGACCCGGCGCCTTTCGACGCCGCGATGCCGCCGTCAAGGGGGGTGCGCCCGCGTATCGTCTGGCCGCACCGCTGGGAACACGACAAGGACCCGGAGGCGTTCTTCGCAGCAGTCTCCACTCTGGCCGCCGAGGGTCTGGAGTTCGAAGTGGCGGTGGCAGGGCAGGCGTTTCGCGAGACGGCCGACTCGATGCAGGCGGCAGCGGCAGCACTCGGTGACCGGCTCGTGCACGTGGGGGAGCCCGGGTCCCGCGCCGAGTATGCCGCGCTCCTGGCCTCGGCGGACATCGCGGTCTCCACCGCGATCAACGAGTTCTTCGGCCTGGCGATGATCGAAGCCTGCTACGCGGGTTGTTTCCCGCTCGTTCCGGACCGCCTTGCGTATCCCGAGATCTACGCGAAGGAGTTCCGCTACGGCCACGCCGATGCACTTGTGGCCAAGCTGCGCTCGCTCATTCTGGAGCGCCCCGAACCGCTGTGCGCCCGCAGGATCGCCGAGGAGTTCACGTTCGACTGCCTTGCGCAGGCGTATGCAGAGGAGTTCGAGCGGGTGGCTGCGCGCGCGGCTCTTGGGTATCGTGACATCAGTGCGCCCGGGGTTCACCCCGTTGTCGGTAGTGGTGCATCTGAGGAGTAGACATGATCGACACGATCGCTGACGCGCTGGGAGTATCCACGTCGGTGGTGTGGGGCCTGCTGGGGCTTGTCATCGTGCAGGTTGCGGTACAGGTATGGGCCCTAGTGGATCTGGCGCGCAGGCCAAGGGTACGGTTCGATCGGAAGTGGATCTGGGCGCTCATCATCATCTTCGGAGGCAACTCCTTCATCGGACCTATCGTCTACGCGGCGATCGGACGTACCGCGCCGGGCGAAGGGAGCGCCGCCGGGGGTGCCGTGGCTCAGTCAGACGAGGGCCGTACCCGCCGCGCTGTCGACAGTCTCTACGGCAGTGACGAACCGCGATGAGCACGGCGATCGAGATCGATGGACTGACCAAGGTCTACAAGGATGTTCGCGCTCTGGACGGCGTCGACCTGATCGTTCCCGAGGGCTCGGTTTTCGGGTTTCTCGGCCCGAACGGTGCGGGTAAGACCACCGCGCTGCGGATACTGACCGGGATGGCCCGTCCGACGGAAGGTTCAGCGCGGGTCTTCGGCCACGACGTGGTGCACGCGACCAACGACGTGCGCTCCCTGGTCGGCTACCTTCCCGATGTTCCTGCCTACTACCCGTGGATGACCGCCGAGGAGTACCTGCGATTCGCGGGGCGCCTATTCGGCGTGCCACGTGAGGTGCTCGATGAGCGTGTGACGTCGCTGCTCGACATGGCGGGCCTCGCTGGCGTGAAGCAGCGTGTCGGGGGCTTTTCGAGAGGTATGAAGCAACGGCTCGGTGTTGCGCAGGCGCTCATCAACGCCCCCCGGCTCTTGATGCTCGATGAACCCACCAGTGCCCTCGATCCGATGGGGCGCAAGGACGTCCTCGACATGATAGCGGCGCTGCGGGGCAGGACGACGGTGTTCTTCTCGACGCACATACTCACCGACGTCGAGCGGGTCTGCGACACAGTTGCCATCCTCGACCACGGTCGGGTCGTGCGACAGGCCTCGATCGGAGAGATCAAGCGCGAGGGTCACGCGACACGTCTGCTGATCGAGGTGGAGGAGGGTGCCGAACTCCTGGAGCAGGCGCTCGCCGGCCAGGCGTGGGTGCGGGAGTGCGTGCGTAACGGGCAGGCGGTCCGCTGTGTGATCGAGGATGTCGCGGCCGCGCGTCGTGCGGTGCCGGCCCTCGTGGCACGACTCGATCTGGCACTCGTGAGGATGATGGACGAGGAGCCGACGCTTGAAGACGTCTTCGTCCAGCTCGTGGGGAGGGGAGTGTGATGCGCGGACTGGGTGTCCTGCTCGGCAAGGAGTTCACCGAGATACTCCGCACGTGGCGCCTCTTCGTGGTTCCCGGGATCCTGATCTTCTTCGGGATCAGCAGCCCTATACTGGCCGAGCTGACGCCCCAGCTGCTCTCCTCGATGTCGGGGCTTGCCGACCAAGGCGTGGTCATCGAGATCCCGCCGGCTACGACGGCCGACGCCTACCTGCAGTTCAACAAGAACGCCATGCAGATCGCGCTGATCGCGGTCATCATCGCCACCGCAGGTGCGATCGCGGGGGAACGCTCCTCGGGCACCGCGCAGATCGTGCTCGCTAAGCCGGTCTCCCGGACCGCGATGGTGGCCGCCAAGGCGCTGTCGAACTGGGGGTTGATCCTCGTCGCCGTCGCCGTCGCGTCACTGCTCTGTGCGGGCGTGACCGCGCTCATCTTCGACACTGACCTGCTGCCCGAGTTCGCCGGAGTCGTCGGCCTGTGGTACGTGCTTGCGATGTTCCTGGTCGCGCTCACGCTGTTCTTCTCGGCGGCGCTCGGTTCGAACGCCGGAGCGGCCGGCGCGGGCATCGCCGTCTACTTCACGCTCACCATCGGGTCGCTCTGGGAGACAGTGCGCGAGTTCACCCCGGTCGGACTGCTGGGTGCAGGCGATCGGATCATCATGGGCACGACCGATGTCCCGGTCGTCTGGCCGGTGATCACCGGGCTCGCCGGCGCGTTCGCGCTGGTCGGGCTGGCGGCCGTAGCGTTCGGTCGCAAGGAGCTCTAGGTGCGGCCGGGCCGCTACTCGCACCCTGCGTAGGCGGACGCAACGCCGTCGAACTCGATGTGATCTGTCTCGACGTCGCGGATCGCCGCGAACACCTCGCGCAGTCGCTCGCTCGTGGCGCGCTCGGCGAACGTCGCATACAGCGCGGATGCACGCTTCTCGCGTTCCAGAGACTCGGCGATATTCCCGCACCAGTCGTCGGCGACCTCCATCGGGGTCGAGAGATCGTCAGGCTCGTCCACGCCGGCGAGCTTGCAGAACAGCTCGCAGTGCTCGGCCTCGATCTTGGAGAGGCGTTTGTACGCCGAGGACAGGACGGGTTCGGCCTTGTGCTGGGCCATGCCGAGGTAGAAGCGGGTGTTCGACCGCTCCAGCTCGATCGCTGCTTCGAGGTCGGCCCGCTCGCTCCCGGTGATCTCGACGTCGTTGATGTCGGCAGGGTACTCCTGGGAGGGATTCAGGAACTCCCGGTGCGCACCGCAGAACGGGCAGTGGCTGGGGGTCTCCGAGCCGAGGTAGACCTCTCCGCAGATACGGCAGCGAACCATCTTCATAGCGCGTCTCCTCACATCGGTCGGCCGGGACGGACTCGTGCGAGCCCGAGGTGCTCTCTTATCGTCGGGCGGGGCGTCAGATTCCGAGGGCGTCAGCCAGTGCAGCGCCAAAGGCGCGTGCGGCCTCGGGCCCGTTGGCGGTGATCACGTGGCCTTCCGCGGTCACGGGCTCTCCGGTCCAGATGGCGCCGTGAGCCTCGAGATCGTCCTTCTGGCTCTCGAAAGCGGTGGCGGGCCAACCGCGCAGAAGCCCGGCTCGAGCGAGGATAGACGGGGCGATGCAGATGGCCCCCAGTACCCGCTTGGACTCGCGGGCCGCCCTCGCCAGCGCGTGGGCGTAGGGGTCGTCGAAGAATACCTGCGCCCCGGCACCGCCGACGAACACCACAGCGTCGTAGTCGAGTGCGTCGGATTCAGAGACTGCGATGGTCGCCTGAGCCTCCATGCCGAGCTTGCCGGTGCACGTGCCCGCCTGCGTGCTGGCTGTGACGACAGTCGCCCCCCGGCTCTCGAGCACCTCTTTGGGATGGGCGTACTCCTCATCGCGGAACGTTTCCGGAGCGATCACCATCAGGACGGTCTTCATGCAATCTCCTCACCTCGGGCGTGCCTCGTGTGAGAATATACCCGCAGCCATCGCGATACGGCCGGTATCCGGCGCGGGCAAGTGACCGAACAAGCGTACACTCTCGAGCCGGAAGGACGCGTGTGGAGCAGATACATCGCGTTGCAAGGGTCGTCACCAGTCGCTGGTTCGTCAAGGGTGCGTTCCTCGCCTATTTTGTGTGGGCATGTGTGAGTTTGTGGCGCTTCGCCGAGTGGGCTCGCGGCAACGGCCCGTATGTGTCCCGGCCCGAGGCTGTCGCCGGCATCCTGCCCGTCGGGCACTTCACGAGCTTCTTCGCCTGGCTCAAAGGGGGAGGGTGGGACCCCTTCCTTCCAGCGGGGCTTGTCATCATCATCGCCGCGGTACTCACGTCGCTGCTGTTCAAGCGGGGGTTCTGCGGATGGATATGCCCTGTCGGCACTCTATGGGAGGCTGCCGCATCGCTTGGCAGGCGCTTGATGGGGGGGCGCAACCTCCGGCCGCCCCGCTGGCTCGACATCGCGGGTCGCTCGCTGCGCTACCTCATCGCCGCAGCCGCCCTGGGCTTCATCGGCCTTGTGTCCGTGCAGGAGGCAGTCTGGTTCAGGGAGCTGCCCTACATGTGGGTCGCGGACATCAAGATCCTCGAGGGCTTCTTCACGCCGGTGTTCATGGCCGTCATCGCTCTGGCCTTCGTGCTCTCGGTGCTCTTCGGGCCGGTATGGTGCCGCTGGCTCTGCCCGCTCGGTGGCCTGTACAGCGTGTTCGGGATGGCGTCGGCGTGCACGGTGATGCGCGACGAGAAGACCTGCATCTCCTGCAGCCGGTGCACCGAAGTGTGCCATGCCTTCGTCGACGTGGAACGTGCTGGGGACGTGCGTGCTGCAGAGTGCGACGGCTGCATGGACTGCGTGAAGGAGTGCCCGGTCGACGGGTGCCTCACCGCACGTGCCCTGCGAAGGCTCGTCATCCCCGCGTGGGTGTGGCCACTGCTTGTTGTCGGTCTCTGGCTGGGAATCTACGCCGTCGCGAAGGTCAGCGGGAACTGGGACACGAGCATCCCGGTCGAGGCGTTCGCGCAGATCATCCGCTCCGGCCTCCTCGAGCAGCAGACCCCCGGATTCTTCTAAGCCGCAATCTGCTTGCAGCGCACGGTGGTGCACTGCGGTATAGTGTGTACAACTTTGTACACACTGCCGCCGGCACGGTGCCGGGGTGCTTGCCTCCAGAGAGGGGAATCCTCATGACCGACTCGGTCACCATGCTGCGTGACGGGATCACGGAGCGTGTCGATGCCTTCATCGAGCGCCGCGAGACGCTCAAGGGAGCCGACCGCTACTTCTATCTGCAGCCCACGGTCGGACGGACCAACCACCGGGTAACGATGGCTGACGGCCGCGATATGGTGCAGCTCGCGTCATACAGCTACCTCGGCCTGATCGGCCACCCCCGCATCGAGGCGGCTGCGAAGGACGCGATAGACACCTATGGCACCGGTGCTGGCGGTGTGCGGCTTCTGACCGGCACGACCGATCTTCACGAGCGCCTGGAGGCGCGCATCGCCGAGTACTGCCATCGGGAGGACTCCTGTGTCTACTCGAGCGGCTACGTGACGAACATCGCCATCATCACGGGACTTACCGGACCGGGCGATCTCGTACTCATGGACAAGCTCGATCACGCCTCGATCGTCGACGGATGTCTCCTCTCCGGCGCCAAGTGGCGCACGTATCGCCATAACGACATGGATCACCTCGAGAAGATCCTTGCGAAGGAGGCCGGCAACTACGGCACGATCATGGTGGTGGCCGACTCGGTCTTCTCGATGGACGGCGACGTGATGGACCTGCCTACGACCCGCAGGCTTTGCGACCGCTACGGCGCGCGGCTCATGGTCGACGAGGCTCACTCGGTCGGCTCGCTCGGCGCCACGGGTCACGGGATCGAGGAGCACTTCGACATGATCGGCTCCATCGACCTGAAGATGGGGACGCTCTCCAAGTCGATCCCCTCGGTTGGCGGATACCTCGCCGCGTCGCACGAGATCGTGGACTTCCAGCGCCACATGTCCCGTCCGTTCATCTTCTCCGCAGCACTTCCTCCCGCACAGACAGCCGCTGCGATCGCGGCGTTCGACGTCATCGATGACGAGCCCGAGCGGGTGGCGCGCCTCCACGAGGTGACGCGCCGCTACTCCGAGGGCCTCAAAGCCCAGGGCTGGGACACGATGGATTCGACGACGTGTGTGGTGCCGGTGCTGGTGGGCGACGAGGGCAAGACGATGGACCTCACGCGCATGCTTTTCGACCGGGGCATCTTCGTGTGCCCGATTGTGCATCCGGCCGTACCCAAGGGTATGGACCGGCTGCGCACCTGCCTGATGGCCACGCACACCGACGAGGACATCGACCAGGCTCTCTCGGCGTTCGCAGAGGCCGGAAACGCTCTCGGTCTGATCTAGCAGACTCACGGCACGCGCCGGATCCCGTCATGTCGGCTAGAATCCGCACATGGCAGGGAAGGGGAGCGTGATGCTCGAGGTCGGACGGTGAAGGTGGGGCGTTCAGGCGCCGGGAGCGAAGGCCCGGGATCCGACGCGGCCATCATCCCGGTCCTGTGGATCGGGCTTCCGGCGCTTACACTGGGCTTCATCGCCCTGCGGACTGCGAGCGCTGTCGGACCGGTCGTGCTTGCGGCGAGCCAGGCTGTCTTCCTCGCTGCGGCATGGCTGAGTGTGGCCGGTTCGGTGATGGCGCTACGAATCGCCGGTGAGCAACGCGAGCGGCGCATGTGGGCGGCGCTTGCGGTGGCGTGTATCGCTGTCGCTGCGGGAGAGACCTATCTCAGCGGCTACCAGGTGTTCGTCGATGTCCGCGGTCCATCGATGCTCTCATTGTCTGACGCTCTGTTCGCGAGCGGTGCGGTCGCGTTCGCAGTGGGGCTTGCGTTCAGCGCCTCCGTCACTCAGGCATCGCGCCTCGTCACTGCGCGCCGTGTGGTGGATGTATGTGGTCTGGCGACGGTTGTCTTCTCGCTGGCGTATGCCGTCATCGCCTTCGTCGAGCCCGCTGCAGGCTTCCTCGTTGACCATCTCGCCGAGGCTGCCTACGCGATGGTCGGGATCCTGATCGTCACCGGGACGGTTGTCGAAGCCTTCGCCTCGCGCCACCTCCGGCAGCCGGCATGGAAACGCGTCCTGAGTATCGCGCTGGGGATCTTTGGCGCGGCCGTCATACTCTCGCCCCTCTGGCTGTCGTTCTCGTGGACCGAGGATGTCCGATTTCAGGAGAGCGCCGTCGCCTCGATGTTCCTCTGGGCCTACTACCTGGTCTTCGTAGCGGCGTTCTATCGCTCGCGGACGTCGGCGAACCTTGCGGGGTTCGGCATACGAACGGCCGACGAGGTGCTCGGTGGGCCGCACTGGGATAGCGTCGTCACCTCGACCATCCTCCTGATCTCGATCCCGGCGCTCGGTGTCAGTGCTCTTTGGGCGGGCATCGACCGGGAGCATGCGATGGTCAACCTCGTCGCTATGGGCGTCGTGGGCGTGGCGATGGTCGCCCACACCGCCCTGGACGCGATCTACACGGGACGACTGCGCAGACGCGCAGGCACCGATCCGTTGACGGGACTACCTGATGCTCGCGCGCTTCAGAATCGTCTTGCGGAGGCGATCACGGCCTTCGGTCGGTACGACGATCCGGTGTCGGTGATCGTCTTCGACCTGACCGACTTCGCCCGGATCAACACCTTGTACGGCAGAGACGAAGGTGACCGGCTCATGAGAGAGGTCGCCGGAGTCCTGCCGTCCGTGATGCCGGTCCGTGCGGTCCTGGGTCGCCTGGGAAGTGACGAGTTCATGGCGATCCTCGAGGGAAGCGACCGGGCGGGCGCACTGGTGATCGCCGCCCGGATGCGCGAGAGCCTCCATGCGCTGCTGACCAGTGCGGGCCTTCCGCTCACGGCTTCGTGGGGGGTTGCTTCGTGTCCTCAGGACACGAAGCAACCGCGTGGACTCGTCACGAAGGCCTATTCGGCACAGCACTGGGCGAAGACTCGTGGCCGGAACCAGCTTGCATCCTATGACGCAACCCGGATGCGTGCGCTCGATCAAGTCGCCCGCATCACGGCCGCCGAGGAACAGGCGGATCTCGCCCTCCTGCTGGCGATCGTCACCGCGTCTGAGGCGCGACATGAGACGACACGTTTCCACTCGCGCAACGTAGCCGCGATGTCGGTGCTGGTGGCGGAGGAGACCGGAGCAGCGCAGGATGACGTTCGCGACGTCGAGATCGCGGCACTGTTACATGACGTGGGCAAGACCGGTGTTGCCGACCAGGTGCTCATGAAGAGGGCGCCACGGTCACGGGCCGAGGAGACTCACTTCCGGGAGCACGTACTCATCGGGGAACGGATCGTGTCGGCGACGCAGACCAGGCGTCTCGCCCCCGTGATTCGCGCGCATCACGAACGCTGGGATGGATCGGGGTACCCTGACGGGCTCTCGATGGGGGAGATTCCCAGGCTCGCCCGGATCATCGCGGTATGCGATGCCTTCGAAGGGCTGACATCGGGCAGACCCGACCGACGGCCACTCTCTGTCGACGCTGCGCTCCAGGAACTGGATCAGAACATGGGCATCGCCTACGACCCCGACGTGGTCGAGGCACTGCTGGCTGTTGCCGGGAGCCTCTCCGTGACGCGCCAGGACGACGAAGGGGAGGTGTCCGAGTGAAGGGGACGAACTCCGCGACGTATGTGCGACTCGCGGCGTGGAGCGGCGTCGGCGTGTTCGTGGCCGCGCGAGTGGCGCTGACCTCTCTTCCCCCTTCTGAAGAAGCCGCGTCCTCGTGGCTGCTCTCGCTAGCCCCCATGTTCCTTGGCGCCCTCGGTACCACCATCGTATGCCGGAGGGTGCAGGGTGAAGAGCGACGGTTCTGGATGCTTCTGGCCGTGGCAAGCAGCCTCGTCCTGGCCGGGGAGTGCCACTTCGTTTACACGGTCGTTGCCGTGGATCCGCTCGGGCCGCCGATACCCCACCCGATCCTCGTGCTGTACGCCGGTGCCATCGCTGCGTTCCTCGCGATCCTCGTCTCGATGACGAGATTCAGCGCGGAGCCTCTCGTCGTGCGCCTGCGTTTCTACGTCGACATCGCGCTCGCGTTCGTCGTCGGCTTCGCAGCAGGGTTCAGGTGGCTCATCACGCCGCTCTTCTCTGCAATCCCGGATGCCTCCACCGCCCTGCTCCTCCTCGGATCCGCCTACCCGGTCTTGGCCTCGACGCTGATCCTCGGGACGCTGAGCGTACTTGTCGGACTGAAGGCGAGCCGATGGCAGCCGTGGGAGCGGCTGTTTGCGGCAAGTCTGAGCATCTACGCTGCGGGCATGTTCCTGTGGCCCTGGTGGCTGCTGGGTCGTCTCACCAACGCAGGGGTGGAGTCGGCTGATTCCGCACTCGACATCCTGTTCATGGTCGGCTTCTACCTGTTGTTCGTCGCTGGGGTCTATCGCCTTACCGAGAGCGAGGTTCGTCCGGTTCCACGGAGTGTGGCGGCACCTCTGGGCCGGTGGCCCTGGTTCGCTCCCATCTACCTTGCCGTGACGGTGCTCTGCGTCCCCCTCCTGGCCCTGGCAGGAGTGTATGCAGCCACTGATGAGGCTGCCGGGGTCTATCTGTGGTCTGCGATCATCCTGGTATTCCTACTCGGAGTCCGCAGTTGGCTCGCCACGCTCGAGGGAACTTACCTGTTCGAAGACTCTGTCACCGATCCGGTCACAGGTGTTGCCAACAGGCGCGCGTTCGAGATGGTTCTTCCGAGGGCCGTCTCGCCCCACAGCGGCGAGCGGGTCGCGACCATAGCGTTCGACATCGACGGCTTCGGGACACTGAATCAACTCGCCGGCCATGCCGAGGGCGATCGCGTGCTGCGAGAGGTAGCGGCGGCGTTGCAGGCGACGCTCGGGCCTCATGGCAAGCTGTTCCGCCTCGGGGCCGATGACTTGGTCGCGCTCCTTCCCGGGTTCGACGCGCTTTCGGCGGCCGACCTTGCGCGCGATTGCACACGTGAGGTCGAGCGGGCGGTCCGATCGCGGAACATGGTCATCACGGTGTCCGCAGGTGTCGCGTCAGCGCCGCTGCACGCGCGCGAGGGGGAGGATCTACTCCGCAAGGCCATGTCTGCCGCCGAGTGGGCCCGAGCCGCCGGAGGTGCGCGTGCCCGGGTGTTCGACGAGACCGAGGGGCACCTGCTCGACCCGGCCGAGCGGCTGGCGCGCATCAAGCGTGGAGACCACCTCTCGACGGTGAGGGCTGTCGCCGCCGCAGTCGATTCCAGGGATCCGGACTCACCCGAGCACTCCCGTGAAGTGGCGCGGGCGGCTGTCATGCTCGCCCGTGAGATCGGACTGTCCGACGAGCGCGTGGCGCTGATCGAGACCGCGGCGTTTCTCCATGACATCGGGAAGCTCGCCGTCGACGACCGCCTCCTCGCGACGGCACACGCTCTGACTCAGGCCGAGCGCGAGCAGGTAGAGGAGCACGCGGTCTACTCCGAGCAGGTCCTGCGCTCCACCGGTGTCGACGAGATACTGCCATGGGTGCGCCACCACCATGAGCGGTGGGACGGTGCCGGCTACCCGGACGGTCTGGTCGCCGGGCAGATCCCGCTCGAGGCTCGCATCATCGCCATCGCAAACGCCTACGAGGTCATGACCTCGGGCAGGCTCTATCAGCCCGCCCTCGGACACCACGCCGCACTACGCCACATCGAACTTGAGGGCGGCGCACACTTCGACCCGACGCTCGCGGCCGTCTTCGTCCGCATCATGTGGAACACAACTCCGCTCCACACCGCAGCGCCCTGAGCCCCCGCCCGTCTCGCCAGACAACCCTCAGCCGAAGGCCGCGATGAGGTCTGAGATGTCGCGCGGCTTCGTCGCCTTGTGGTATCCCGGGTCGCCGGCGCCGGTCGCATCCTCGTTGTACGTCGGCACCTCGTCGTCACGGTAGAAGACGCCGATCGGGACCCTGCACTCGTCCGGTGTGCACGTCATCTCGTGGAAGGTCGTCAGCGAGAGCTCGAACGCGGCACGGCGGTCGGACGGATCGTGTCCCTCGTCTTCGAGATTGTAAACGCGCTCGCGGAACCACGAGAAGGTGTTGAGCTTGTTCCAGGTGACGCAGGGCTGGAAGACGTCGATGAGCGCGAAGCCCTCGTGCCCGATGGCCTGCTTGTAGAGCTCGGTGAGGTGAGGGATGTCGCCGGCGAACCCGCGCGCGACGAACGTGGCGCCTTGTGCAAGGGCCAGGCCCAGCGGGTTCACCGGCTCCTCGAGAACGCCGCCGGGCGTGGAGACGGTGCGCATGAGGTGTTCGGTAGTGGGCGAGGCCTGTCCGGTCGTGAGCCCGTAGATCTGGTTGTTGTGCGCGATGCACGTCATATCGATGTTGCGGCGGACGGAGTGGATGAAGTGGCCCATTCCGAGGCCGTATCCGTCGCCGTCACCCATCTCGACGATCACCTTGAGATCGGGACGGGTGAGCGAGAGCGCGCTCGCCACCGGCAGCGAGCGCCCGTGCAGCGCGTGGAAGCCCTGCGTTCGGAGGAAGTCGGCGCCGTTGCCGTGGCAGCCGATCCCCCAGACTACCGAGAACTCGTTGAAGTCGAGGTCGAGCTGGGAGAGCGCTCGCTTGAGGGCCTCCCACATCCCGAAGTTGCCGCATCCGGGACACCACGTGGGCTTGTGGGGTGTCGTGTACTCCTTGACCTCGGGCATCAGCCGAGCACCTCCTTGATGAACCCGCGTACCTGCTCGGGTGAGAATGGACGTCCGTCGTGCCGATGGAGCGTGTGATCGACGTCAGTCAGGCAGTGTTCGCGTACAAGGCTCTGCAGCTGTCCGGTGAAGTTGCCCTCGATGATCGCAGTGCGCCTTGCCCTGCCGAGGAACTCCGACACCTCCTCGGCCGGGAAGGGCCAGACCGTCACGACCTGCATGATGTTGATCGAGATGTCCTCGCGCTCGAGCCACTTGGCGGCCTCACGGACGGGCATCTTCGTCGAGCCGAAGAGCAGGACCGAGAGGTCTGCGTCGTCCGGGCCGTAGTATGCGGGCGGAGGGACGAGCGTGCGGGCGAGATCCATCTTGCGCATGCGCTTCTCGTTCTGTGCGATGCGAACCCCGGCATCCTCTCCCTGTGCGCCGTAGCCGTGCTCGTCGTGCTCGTAGGAGTTCACGATCTGCTCTGCGCCCTTGACGCCGGGAATCGCCCGGGGTGAGACGCCCGAGTCGGTGACGCGGTAGCGGGCATAACCCTCGACCTCACCTTCGGTGATGATCTCACCGCGATCGATCTCGACGCGCGAAGTGTCGAAGGGCGGGATCGACTGGCGGTTGTCCGACAGGTACGTGTCGCCGAGGATGATGACCGGCGTCTGAAGCACGTCAGCGAGGTTGAACGCCTGCCACGTGAGGTGGAAGGCGTCCTCGCGGTCGCCGGGGGCGAGGACGACACGGGGGAACTCGCCCTGCGACGCGTGGATCGCGAAGCGCAGGTCGCTCTGCTCCGTCCACGTGGGCATGCCGGTCGCCGGTCCGGGGCGGGTGAACAACCCGACGACGACCGCGGACTCGCTCACTCCGGCCAGGCCGAACGCCTCGACCATCAGCGAGAAGCCTCCGCCCGAGGTGGCGCACATCGAGCGGGTTCCGCCGAACGCACCGCCGACCACCATGTTCATCGCGGCGATCTCGTCCTCGGTGTGTTTGACGACGATGTCGTGCTTCTCGGCGTGCTTAGCGAAGAAGTGCAGCAGGCTGGAGGCCGGTGTCATCGGGTACGCGCAGTACAGGCCCATGCCCGCCGCTAGCGCAGCCAGCCCGGCAGCCTCGTTGCCGTCAACCAGGATGCGCTCGCCGTCGCGATCTCGGGGCTGCATGTCGTAGGGAAAGGCACACTCGTGATCGCGGGCGTGCTCGTAGCCGGCCGACGCGCACGCGACGTTCTGCTCGGCGATCTCGGGCGCCTTGTGGGCGAACTGCTGCTCGATCGAGCGGGTGAGGTAGTCGAGAGGGAACCCGATGTGCCCGAGGACCGCCCCGAGTGCCGCGACGTTGCGCATGATGGGGATGCCGCCAGCCTCGTAGACTATCTCCTTGAGCGGAACGGGAACCGCGCAGGCCGTGTCGGGCACGCCCGCGACCTCGCCGATGTCGAAGTCGTTCGGGTCGTAGATGATCGCGGCCCCCTCGGTCAGCTCGTCAAGGTGCAGGGCGACCGTGTCCCGATCCAGAGCGACGAGGATGTCGACCGGCTCCACGTGGCTGAATATCTCCTCGGACGAGATGCGCAGGTGGTAGTTGTTGTGCCCGCCCTTGATCAGCGACGGATACTCCGTGAGGTCGAAGGTCTCGTACCCCGCCCGGCTGAAGAGCCGGGCAAGCGTTTGACCGGCGGCCTTGATGCCGAATCCGGCAGGTCCGCCGATCTTGATGCGTACCTCGACCGCCTCCGGGTCGCGTGGTGCCATCGCTGGGTCCTCCTCGGTGTCGCGCCGGCTCTTCCGGCATCGGGCACTCGCTAAGGTACATTCCCGTTTGCGCCCTGCCGGATGTATCTCTCGGTGATCGCGGGCGAGGCATGCGATAATCGGGGTCGATGTCGACGGGAGGGTGCGCAGGTGACCGCTGAGCGTCAGAAGACCGTGGTGCTCGCTGTGAGCGGCTGCATCGCCGCGTACAAGGCGTGCGAGATCGCGCGCGCCCTGGTGCGTGCAGACGTTCGGGTGAAGGTCGTGATGACCGACGCGGCGACACGGTTCGTGGGCCCGCTCACATTCCGCACGCTCACGGGTGAACCCGTCGTCACCTCGCTCTGGGACGATCCGACCGCATCGCGGGTCTTCCACGTCTCCCTTGCCGAGGAGGCAGACGTCTTCTGCGTCGCTCCCTGCACCGCCAACGTGCTCGCGAAGCTGGCGCACGGAGGGGCCGACGACATGCTGACCACGGCAGCACTGGCCACCGAGGCGCCGCTCGTGCTCGCCCCTGCGATGAACACGCACATGTGGAGAGATGACGCCACTCAGGAAAACGTTGCCGTGCTCCGCGAGCGGGGTGCTATCGTCGTCGAACCCGCTACCGGCGAGCTCGCCTGCGGAGATACAGGGGAGGGGCGCCTGGCCGAGGTCGATGCGATCCTTGCCGCCGTGCACGCCGAGCTTGACCGCGTGCAGGACCTTGCGGGAATCCGACTTCTCGTGACCGCGGGCCCGACGCACGAGCCGATCGATCCGGTCCGTTACATCGGCAACCGCTCCTCGGGCCGGACCGGCTACGCCGTCGCCGAGGAAGCAGCGCGTCGGGGGGCACGGGTCACGCTCGTCTCGGGCCCCACCGTGCTGCCCGATCCGTTCGGGTGTTCCGTCGTGCGCGTCCAGACTGCCGAGGAGATGTACCGGGCTTCGATGGAGGCCTACGCCGGCGCTGATGCGGTGGTCGCGAGCGCTGCGGTCTCAGACCTGCGTCCGGCGACCGAGAGCGCACGTAAGATCGGGAAGTCCGAAGCGCCCGACACGCTCGCGCTGGAGCGCACGACCGACATCCTCGCGAGGATGGGCGAGTCGAAGGGAAGCCGCGTGCTCGTCGGTTTCGCGGCCGAGTCGCACGATCCGATAGACGGTGCCCGCGCTAAGCTGGAGCGCAAGGCCCTCGATCTCGTCGTGGCCAACGACATCACGGAGCCCGGTCTGGGCTTTGGCTCGGCTTTCAACCGCGTCTCTTTCGTCACCGCCACAGGCGTCGAG
>JAHYJI010000139.1 GCA_019429145.1 Coriobacteriia bacterium
TTCCCACCGAGAGTTTCCCGGCTCCCACGCGTGCCGCGCGCAGCGAGGTCGTCAGTATCGCAAAGCGCTACCTCGGCGCCCCCTACCGGTGGGCGGCCTCGGGTCCGAACTCATTCGACTGCTCAGGGTTCACGATGTTCGTCTACCGCCAGGTCGGCGTCTCGCTGCCGCACTCCTCGCGCGCCCAGTTCGGTTCGGGCCAGAAGGTGCCGCGCGGATCGCTGCAACCCGGCGACCTCGTGTTCTTCGGCTCGCCCATCCACCACGTCGGCATCTACGTCGGTGGCGGCCAGTACATCCACTCGCCACGGACTGGCGACGTCGTGAAGATATCGTCGCTCTCGGCCCGCACCAACTACACGGGGGCCGTTCGCCCGTAGCGTAGACATCCTTCGGTGTGTTCCTCCGGCCGCGCGGTGCGCTATGCTTGTCGCGTTCTCACGCAACCGGCGTATGGGGTGACACACGATGGCTGAGATCGACGGACTGCTGAAGATCATGACCGAGCGGGGCTCATCGGACCTGCACGTAAAGGCCGGCAGCCCGCCCGCGATCCGGCTCAACGGCAAGCTCGTGGTCTTGCGGGAGTATCAGCCCCTCGATGCCGACGCCACACGCGTGCTCGCGATGGGGATGATGGACGACCGGCAGAAGACCACCTTCGAGAACCACCGTGAGGTCGACTTCGCCTACTCCGTCTCCGGGGTCGGCCGCTTTCGTGTCAACGTGTTTCACCAGCGGGGGAGTGTCGGCATCACGCTCAGGCGTGTCGCTACCGACCGCGCCTCCGTGACCGAGCTCGGACTGCCGCCGATCGTCACGAGACTCGCCGACGAACCCCGCGGGCTCGTGCTCGTGACCGGTACCGCCGGTTCGGGCAAGACGACCACGCTGGCCGCGATGATCGACCATATCAACTCCACGCGTGAGGGGCACATCGTCACCATCGAGGACCCGATCGAGGTCCTGCATGCGGACAAGAAGTGCATCGTCAACCAGCGTGAGATCGGTGTGGACACCGACAGTTATGCCGAGGCGCTGCGGCACGTCGTGCGCCAGGACCCGGATGTCATCTTCATCGGCGAGATGCGCGATCACGAGACCGTGGCAGCTGCGCTGACAGCGGCCGAGATCGGCAACCTGGTGTTCTCGACGCTGCACACCATCGATGCGACCGAGACGATCAACCGCATCATCGACTTCTTCCCGCCCTACCAGCAGAAGCAGGTTCGCCTCATGCTGGCGTCCACGCTCAAGGGCATCATCAGCATGCGCCTGATCCCTTCGATCAACGGTGGCCTCGTCCCGGCCGTTGAGGTCATGGTGATGACCGGGACCATCCGCGAGTACATCACCGACCCGGACAAGACCTACCTCATCCGTGACGCCATGGAGGAGGGGGAGTACTACGGGATGCAGACCTTCGATCAGAGCCTGCTGGCGCTCTACCGGGACCGCACGATCACGCTCGAGGACGCTACGGCGATGGCAGCCAACGCGCACGACTTCAAGATCAAGGTGCGTCAGATGGGAATCGATCCTCAGCAGGCCGCGGAGAGCGGGATCTACTAGCCCGCTGCCGACACGATCAGGAGCCGGAGGGCCGCTTCCGGTATCGGGCCAAGGCCCGGAGGGCGGCCAGCGCGAGCCACGCGCCGGCCAGCGCACCGAGCGTGTCCATCCCCCAGTCCGCCGCGTCCGGGACCCGGCCCGGGACGAACGCCTGGTGCACCTCATCGGTCACGCCGTAGAGGGACGCGGTCAGTACTGCATAGGCGACGGCTCGCCCGGGTGCGGTCTCGTGGGCGAATGCGAGAAAGAGCAGGCCTCCCAGCACGGCATACGCGCCGAAGTGGCCGTATGCGCCCACCCCGCCGGGGATGGCCGAACCCGGCAGGGAGGAGAAGCCGAAGATCACGGCCATCCAGAGTACCGATGCGACCCATGCGGCACGGCGAGTCAGCGGGCCGGCGAAACGTGTCTGCACGGTACTCCTTCCGGTGCCTTGCGGGGTGACTGACGATGGACGAGCATACCACGGCGTTGACGCACCTCGGTGCCGGTGGCATGGTTGTCTCCTTCAGGAGGACTCGGACGGGGAAGGGCTGCGGATGAAGCGGCGTACGGCTCTGGCGGCGGTGGCCGTCTCCGCGGCGTGCTTCGGCACGTTGGCGATCTTCACGAGCCTCGCATACGAGCGCGGCGCGCAGCCGCTGCAGCTGCTCTCCTGGCGCTTCGGCATCGCCGCGGTGCTCCTCGGCGCGTACCTGGCGCTGACGAGGCCGTCGGCATTGCGTGTGTCCGTCGGCGACCTCGGCCGCTACGCCGTCCTCTCGGTCGCGGGATACGGTGCCGCGTCGCTGTGCTTCTTCTTCGCCCTGAACTACGCCGAGGCATCGGTCGTCGCCGTCCTGCTCTACACCTATCCGGCGATGATAGCGGTGGTCGACTCCGTCCTTCGTCCGGGTCCGGTGGACCCGGGTAGGGCCTTTGCGGTCCTGCTCGCGTTCGCGGGATGTGTGCTCGTGGTCAACCCCTTCTCGGCATCCGGCGGGACCCACCCGCTCGGCGTGGTGCTCGGCCTCGGCGCTGCTGCGGGATATGCGAGTTTCACGCTGCTGTCCCACCGGTGGATGCCGGGGCGCTCCCGTTCGGTTCTCATGACCTACACCTTCGCGGCGACGGCGGTACTCGTGACCGGTGCCGCGCTGGCCAGCGGCTCCCGGCTCGCTCCGGTCGGCTGGGACTGGCAGCTGTGGGCGCTGCTCGGCGCCATCGTCCTCCTGCCCACCTTAGCGGCGGTCATCCTCTACCTGCGGGCGCTCTCGCGCATCGGCG
>JAHYJI010000023.1 GCA_019429145.1 Coriobacteriia bacterium
CATGCACAGCGTCCTCTCGCTGTACTCCCCCCGCGGGGGCCGTTCGAAGCGTGCGAGCGTCCGCCCGGTGACCTCGCGGTACCTCCGCTCCACCGACCGGTACTCCTCGGCGAAGGCGTCCTCATCACCGGCCAGGGATGGCAGGGACGGATGGGTCTGGGTGTGGTTGCCGACGAGGTGACCCTCGGATGCCATGCGCCGCACGAGCCCCGGCTCATCGCGCACGTACGACCCGCTCAGGAAGAAGGTCGCCTTCACGTTCTTCTCCCGCAGGGTGTCGAGGATGCGTCCCGTGAAGCCGGCCTCGTAGCCCTGGTCGAAGGTGAGGTAGATCACCTTCTCGCGCGTCGGGACCCGCCACAGTGCCCCTTGGCGCTGGATGATGGAGGCGATGTCCGAGGGGATCGTCGGCACGCTCCCGGCGCCGGACGCCTGGTACCACCACCCGCGCTTCGTGTTGCTCAGGCTGGCACACTCGGAGGGCGACGGAGCCGGTGGAGGCGCCGGTCCGGGAGACGGCGCGGGCGTCGGCTCACCGGGCTCGGGCTCCGGGGTCGGAGCGGGCTCGCGCTCCGGGAACGGGTCGTCGGACAGGGGCGCAGGCTCAACCGGAATGTGCGGACGTTCCCTATCGGCCGGTGGCCACGGTGAGGTTGTCAGGTGCTCGGCCGAACCCGTGCAGCCCGCCAGTGCGGTCGCCACCACGGTCGCACACACGATAACGGCTGCCACCCATGCGAGACGTCGCATCATACTCACCTCATGCGGGCTCGAAATCGATCCGTCCCTCGGCAACGATCACTCCGAGAATCCGCACGCGGATGCGCTCGCCGAGACGGTACGAACGCCTCCGCTCCTCGCCTACCAGCATGAACCGTTCCGGCTCCAGATGGTAGTAGTCGTCAGTCATGGTACTCACATGAACCAGACCCTCGGCGGTGTTGTCGAGCTGAACGAAGAGCCCAAAGGAGTGTACCCCCGTGATGAGGCCCTCGAACACCTCGCCGACGTGCTCCTCCATGAGCTGCGCAAGCTTGACCTGCACCGACGCGTCCTCGGCGGCCTCCGCTTCCCGCTCCATCGTCGAGCAGTGCTCGGCAAGCCACTCCAGCTCGCCTGACATGGAGGCGACCGGCTCCTCATCGAGCGCGCGGGAGAGCTGCGCGCGCAACAGGCGATGCACGAGCAAATCGGGATATCGGCGGATCGGACTCGTGAAGTGACAGTACGCTTCGCTCGCCAGCCCGAAGTGGGAGCCGAGGTAGTCGGTGTAGCGTGCCCGCTGCAGAGCACGCAGAAGCAGCGAGTTGATCAGCCGCTGCTCGGGTCTGCCGTGAGCGAAGTGGATGATGCGCTGGAAGGTGGCGGGCGAGGCCCCGTGGATATCCTTCATCGGATAGTCGAACTCCTTGAGGATCACCGCCACCTGGGAGAGCGCGTCGGCGTCGGGCTCCTCGTGGATCCGGTAGACCATCGGCGCACCAGCCCGCGTCATATGCCCTGCCACGACCTCGTTGGCGAGAATCATCGCCTCCTCGATCATGTTGGTGGCATCGGTGCGCTGGCGCACCTTCACCTCGACCGGCGTGATGTTGTCCTCGGCCAGGACGACCTTGGCCTCCACGGTCTCGAAGTCCAGTCCGCCGCGGGCCACGCGCCTCTCCCCGATTGCTTTGGCGATCCGGTGGAATGAGCGCAGCAGCTGCTCGCTCTCATCGTCAGGGTACGGGTGCTCCCCGTCGAGGTAGGACTGCACGCTCTCGTAGTCGAAACGCCGGTCCGAGCGGATGACCGAGGGGGTGAGCCGGTACGACTCGACCACAGCGTCCGGCGAAAGATCCATGATCACCGAGAAGGCGAGGCGGTCCTCGCCGGGGTTGAGCGAGCAGATCTCGTTGGAGAGCTCCTCGGGAAGCATCGGCAGCACCCGGTCGACGAGGTAGACGCTCGTCGCGCGCCGGCGCGCCTCACTATCGATCGCCGAGTCCCACGGCACGTAGTGCGAGACGTCCGCGATGTGCACGCCGAGGCGCATGCGCCCGTCAACGTGCTCGATGCTGATCGCGTCGTCGAAGTCCCGCGCGTCAACGGGATCGACAGTGACGGTGAAGACATCACGTAGATCGGCCCGGTCGCCGGCGGCCAGCGCGCGGTCCACGTCGAGCCGCTCGGCGGCGGCCTCGGCCAGCACTTCGGCGGGAAACTCGGTGCTCAGTCCGTGCTCGCGGATGATGACCTCGATTTCGAGCCCGGGCTCGCCTTCCCTGCCGAGAATCTCCTCGACCACACCCTGGGCCGCATTGCGCCGGGAGGGATAGGCGGTCAGGCGTGCCACGACCACGTCACCGTCTGTGGCGCCCGCGAACTCCCGGGACGCGACGAACACCTCGGTACGGATGCGTGGATCGGAGGGAACGACGATGCCGACCTTGCCGTGCCGCTCGAACCGGCCCACCACCGTCTCGTTCGCTCGCTCGATCACCTTGGCCACGACACCCGAACGGCCCTGCTTGCCGCGTGCCGTGTTCACCCGTACGCCGACGACGTCGCGGTGCATCGCGCCGGCGATGTCGCGCGAGGCGACGTAGATGTCGCCCTCCTCGGCCTGGACGAACCCGTATCCGCGGCGATTGATCGTGATGCGACCGATGGTCAGCCCGCCCTTGCGGGCCTTCTCTACGCGCTTTCTGCGGGCCACGAAACCTCCTCAGCCGGTTATGTGAAGCGTACCCCACCTGCGGGTCGTCCGGCGTTTTGACCGCCTCGCATAACCGTTGTATGCTTCGATGCCATCCACAATCCTGGAGCACGCCACATGGAGCCCACCCGACCGCTCGCCCCCTGCTTCATCGGCAGCGGCACCATATCCCACCCGCGCGACATGATCCGCGCTCTGGAGACCCTCGAAAGCCTCGAGTTCGTCTACGAACTCGACGGCGTCGTTATCTCCTCGGGCGACGCCACGCTCGTCAAGCTGATGGCCGACCCCGACTCGGCGACGATGGCTGTGAACGGCTGTCTCTTCCTCAACGTCGCAAGCTTCCGTTATCTGGACTTCGAGACGGACGAAGAGGGCCGGTGCACGGTGCGCCTCTACGGCGATGGCAGTCTTCTGGCGCTTCGCACCGCTCCGGACGCCGAGGGCGGCGTTACCACGGGTCAGATGCGCCTGATCGAAGAGGCGGAGTTCAGCCTTTCGGAGCTCGTGCTCGCTGAAGACGAGGACGAGGACGAGTAACGAGAACCGGCTCGCCGCCGACCTGCGCGGCTACCGAGTCGCGCGCCGCGCCTCCTCGACTGCCCGCCGCAGCTGGACGTCGGTCGAATCGTCCGCTTGATCGGCGAGTTCCATCTCCACGACCACGTCGGGCGCCAGACCCACACCGTCGATCACGCGGCTCTGCGGCGTCAGGTAGTGGGCGATCGTGAACTTCACGCCTCCACCCCAACTGAGCTGTTCGACCGTCTGCACGCTCCCCTTGCCGAACGTCTGCTCGCCGACGAGCGTGGCGCGCCCGTAATCCTGCAGTGCGCCGGCGAGCACCTCGCTCGCCGAAGCCGAGTTGCCGTTGACGAGCAGCACGAGCGGGGCCTCAGTCACGGTACCGGGCCTCGCACGCTGCTCGGTCTGGGGGCGGTCGCGCTCCTCGACGCGCACGATCACGCCGTCCTCGATGAAGAGCGAAGCGACCTCGACTGCCGAACTCAGCAGGCCACCGGGGTTGTCGCGGAGGTCCAGCACGAAGGAGGTGGCCCCCTCGACCTCGAGCTCAGCGATTTCTTCGGTCAGGTCCTCGGCGGACTTCTGGTTGAAGGTGAGCAGCCTCACGTAGCCGACCTCGTCGTCGGCCATGCGCGACAGGACGTTGGGGATGTCGATCTGGGCGCGGACGATCGTGAACATGACGAGGTCGTCCTCGTCGCCACGGCGCACGCCGAGTTCGACCTCGGTTCCCTCGGGCCCACGCACGCGCGTGACGACCTCGTCGATGTCCCAGCGATCGCGCGACTCGCCATCGATAGAGACGATCTCGTCCTCCGCCTGCAGGCCGGCCGCCTCGGCAGGCGTGCCCTCCATGACCGAAACCACGTAGACCACGCCATCGCGCTCGGCGATGTTGATGCCGACACCAAAGAACTCGCCGCCAGTTTGCTCGTTGAAGTACTCGAAGTGCTTCTCGTCAAGATAGGCGGCGTACGGATCGTCGAGCGACTCGAGCAGCCCGCGCACAGAACCCGCGGTCATCGACTCCTCGCTCGAGGGAGCGAGCGCCTCACGCTCGAGCAGCCGGCGGACCTCGTCGACGCGGTTGCCGATTCTCGGGCCCGGCTCGGGCACGGTCCGGAACCACCCCGACCAGTCGACCGTCTGGTCGAAGATGACGCCGCCCAGGAACGCCGCAGCGAGGACCATCAGCCCGACAAAGGTCAGGGCGAAGTAGGTACCGGCACGCTTCATCAGTCGTCCGTTCTCATGTGAGTGTACGCGGGCGAGACTAGACCTTCAGGTATCGCCGGAGGGCGAAGCCTGCGCCGAGGAGCCCGATGGTGACACCGGCTACCACGAGGACGAGCGCAAGCTGGATCATCGTAGTGGCGGCGACGTCGACGGGCAGAAAGAGCACCGCCTCCTGCAGCCTCGGCATGACGGCCGCCTGGACCGCGACGATCGTCAGGATCGCGAGCGCGGCACCGAGCAGACTCTGCATCACGCCCTCGAGCAGGAACGGCGCGCGGATGAACCAGTTCGACGCGCCCACGAGGCGCATGATGCCGATCTCCTTGCGCCGCGAGTAGATGGCGAGTCGGATCGTGTTGTTGATGAAGATGAGGCTTACCACGGCGAGCATCGCAACGAACACGACGCCGATGAGGCGGATGATGCGCGTGAAGGCGAAGAGCCGGTCGACGATCTGCTGCCCGTACTTCAGGGACTCCTCGGGCTCGTCCGGCCGATCGCAGATCTTGAGGAAGGTCTCGTTCACCTTGATCTTGTCGACCATCTCCTGGACCTGCCGCGGGTCCGTCAGCGTCACGTCGAGCGAGGCCGGCAGCGGGTTCTCGCGGATGTTCTCGACGATCTCGGGGCTGCCCGCCATCTCCTCCTTGAAGCGCTCGAGCGCGTCTTCCTTGGAGACGTAGTTGACCGTGTCGACCATCGCATCGGCCAGCAGCCATCCCTGGAGCGCCTCGACATCCTCGGTCGCGGCACCGTCCTTGAGGAATATCTGGATCGAGACCTTGTCCTCAACCGACTGCACGATCTCTGAGACGATGACCCCGAGCACCATCGAGACGCCGACGAGCAGGAGCGACAGGTAGATCGTGATAACCGCGCCAAGACTCATCACCCAGTTGCGGCGGAAGTTGACGACCGACTCGCGGAGGAAGTACCCGACGTTAATCGCCATACCCGTACACCCCCCGGTGCTGGTCGCGGATGATGTGACCGCTCTCGAGCGCGATGACGCGCTTGCGCATCGAGTCGACCATCTCGCGGTCGTGCGTTGCCACCAGCACGGTGGTGCCGGTCTTGTTGATGCGGTTGAAGAGACTCATGATGCCGAGCGAGGTCGCCGGGTCGAGGTTACCGGTCGGCTCGTCTGCGAGCAGGATCGGCGGCCGGTTGACGAATGCGCGGGCGATCGAGACACGCTGCTGCTCGCCACCGGACAGCTCGTCCGGGTACGACTCCATCTTGTCCTCGAGGCCGACGAGTCGCAGGACCTCGGGCACTTGCGTGCGGATGACGTGCTTGGAGCGCCCGATGACCTCGAGCGCGAATGCCACGTTCTCGTAGGAGGTCTTGTTGGGGAGCAGCTTGAAGTCCTGGAAGACGCAGCCGATGTTGCGGCGCAGATAGGGCACCTTCCAGTTCTTCAGGCGCACGATGTCCTGCCCCGCAACGATGATCTGCCCCCCGGTGGGAAGCAGTTCGCGCTGGAGCAGGCGTATGAAGGTCGACTTTCCCGAGCCCGAGTGGCCCACGAGGAAGACGAACTCGCCCGCTTCTATCTCAACATTCACTTCAGCCAGTGCCGGCTCGTTGGGCACGTAGTACTTCTCCACGCCGCGCATCGAAATCATACAAGCACCATCCCGTGGTGACAGGTCAGAGGTTACCGGGAGGCGAACGCCCCCCACCCAAACGTCAATGGTAGCAAAGCAGAGACCCTGGACGCCGCCCGTAGATCTTCGTCACGAAAGCTCCACGCCGGCACTGCCGGGGTCACGACCGCCTGTGTAGCACCTCCCGTGCCGCTTGTGCAACGTGATGCGCCGTCAGGCCGAAGTGCGCCATCAGCTCCTCGGGCTCACCCGACGTGCCGAAGACGTCGCGCACGCCCACGCGCGCGAACGGCACCGGCTGATGCTCGCCCAGCACCTCGGCCACCGCCGATCCCAGGCCGCCGATGATCGAGTGCTCCTCGCACGCCACCACCCCGCCAGTCTTGGCCGCCGAGGCAGCGATAGCATCGGCGTCGATCGGCTTGATGGTGGCGACGTCGATGACCTCGGCCGAGATGCTGTCGACCGCGAGCAGCTCAGCGGCTGCCAGCGCGCGCTCGACCATGACACCGCAGGCGGCAAGCGTGACATCACTGCCCTCGCGCACGACGTAGGCCTTGCCCAGTTCGAAGCGGAAGCTCTCGTCGTAGACGGCGGGAATCGCCGCTCGGCCGAGCCGGATGTAAAACGGTCCCGGGGTGGCTGCGGCGAGCCTGAGTGCCTCGCAGGCGGCGAAGTAGTCCGCCGGAACCAGCACCCGCATGCCGGGAAGCACCCGCATGAGTGCGATGTCCTCGAGCATCTGGTGGCTGCCGCCGTCGGGGCCAACCGTGATGCCAGAGTGCGTTGGCGCGAGCTTCACATCCAGCTCCGAGTAGCACACGGTGTTGCGCACCTGGTCGTAGGCCCGCCCTGTCGCAAAGACCGCGAACGAGCCGGTGAACGCGATCTTGCCCGCCACCGCCAGTCCCGCAGCCACGTTGATCATGTTCTGCTCGGCGATGCCGGCGTTGAAGAAGCGCTCCGGGTACGCATCGGCAAACGTCGCCGTCGTGGTCGACTTGGAGAGGTCGGCCTCGACCGCTACGACATCGACGCCCTCCCCGGCAAGCTGGACAAGTGTGGAACCGAACGCCTCGCGGGTTGCTCGCTTGCTCACAGGGAGGCCCCTTTCTCCTCGAGCGCGGCTTGCAGCTCGCGCAGCGCCACCTCGGTCTCCTCGGTCGATGGGGCCTTACCGTGCCACCCGGCCTCGCCCTCCATGAACGACACGCCCTTGCCCTTGACGGTGCTGGCGACCACCACTCCCGGGCGGCCCGACACCGCCCTGACCCGGGCGATCGAATCGATGATGCCCTCGATGTCGTGACCGTCACACGTGGCGACCTCCCACCCGAAGGCTGCGAACTTGGCTTCGATCTCGCCGAGGCACATGACCTCTGAGCACGCACCGTCGATCTGCAACCCGTTGCGGTCGACGATCGCCACCAGGCTCTCGAGGCTGTTGTGCGCCGCGAACATCGCGGCCTCCCAGACCTGACCCTCCTGGCACTCACCGTCGCCGAGCAGGCAGTAGACACTGCGCTCGTCTGCGGTCTCCGGATTGAGGCCGAGCGCGATGCCGCACGCGATCGAGAGTCCCTGGCCGAGCGAACCGGTCGAGACCTCCACGCCTGGCGTTTTCTTGCTGTCGGGATGGCCCTGCAGCAACGAGCCGAGTTTGCGAAGGGTGATCAGGTGCTCGCGGCCGAAGTAGCCCGCCTCGGAGAGGGCCGCGTAGAGTACGGGTGCGGCGTGGCCCTTGGAGAGCACGAACCGGTCGCGCTCGGGCGCGTCGGGATGCGCGGGATCGTGCTTCATGATGCCGAAGTACAGCGTCGCGACGATGTCTGCCGCCGAAAGCGACCCGCCGGGATGGCCGGAGCCTGCCGCTGCGATCATCTCGACGATGTCGTAGCGCATGCGTGCGGCCTTCATCTCGATGGCCTGGGTGTCGATCGCGTTCGGGTTCATCGCACTCCCATCTCTTTGAATCCCTCACCGATGGCCTCGTGGACATCGGAGATTATCAGCAGGGCCCGCGGGTCGATCGTGCTGACGATCTGCTTGAGATCGTCGATTTCTTTGCGCGACACGACCGTGAATACCATCTCGCGCGGGTCACCCGAGTACATGCCCCGGGCAGACAGGGCGGTCGCACCGCGCCCGAGGTCCTTCATGATCGCGTCACCGATGAGCGCGCCGTGCTCGGACACGATGAACGCAGCCTTCTCGACCCGCAATCCCTCCAGCACCAGGTCGATGGTCGCGCCCATCACGAAGACCGCCACCGCTCCGTAGAGCGCGAGCTCGGGGCCGAACTTCACACCGGCAAGCAGAATGACGAACGCATCGACGGCCAGCAGCAGCTGACCCTGCCCGAGCGAGATCTTGCGCGAGAGCAGCTGCGCGACGATGTCGGTCCCGCCGGTGGTCCCGCCTGCCTTGAACACCATGCCCATGCCCAGACCCGAGAGCGCACCGCCATAGAGCGCCGCGAGCAGATAGTCACCCTCGGCAAGGTGCGGCGTGATGGGCGCCAGGACGTCGATGAAGAACGACAGGACAACGATGCCGTATATGGTCTTGGCCGCGTAGCGCCATCCGCGAGCGCGCAGCGCGATGGCCAGCAACACGATGTTCATCACGAGCATCTGCAGGCCCACCGGAAGCGTCACGCCGAGGTCCTGCGCGGTGTAGAACAGCACGGTCGCCAGACCGGACACCCCACCGGCCGCGAGGCGGTTGGGGATGAGGAAGGCGTTCAGCGACCAGGCGGTGAGCAGGAGGCCCACGGTGATCAGGAGATACGTGCGCACCGGCCGGTGCCGCAGCACCTTACCCGGGGTGATCCGTCGCAGGCGGGAAACCATCACGCCACCCCGCCCGCGCCGGTCTCCCAGACGCCGCCGTGATCGAGCCGCGGCCGGGCACGCCGCGCGAGCAGATGCGCGAGTACCGACTCCGCGGTCCGGTTGACGATGCGCTCCTCGGCAAGCCCGATCTCCTCGGCCACCGCCAGCGCCGCCTCGCAGTGCCCGACCTGATTCGCAAAGTGCGCGTCGGAGTTCACGGCGATCGGCGCTCCGGCTGCCATCGCGGCCTCGGCGAACTCGCGCTCGCGGTGGTTCGAGGAGGCCCGGCAGCTGGTGGGTGCGAACGTGTGGTCGTTGAGCTCGAGGATGACACCTCGGGCGGCGGCCTCGTCCACGACGGTCGCCAGCTCGAGAGGGAACTCGTGGTCGTTACCGGGATGCGTGATCATGTCCACGTTCGGATTCGCCATCACCCTCAGCAGCGCCTCGGTATTGCGGGCACGGTCACGTTGGTCGAACCCGGTCTCCGGGTGGAACCCTACCGCGACGAAGTCGAGTTGCTCGAGGATGGTGTCCGGCAGGTCGATACCGCTGGCGCTGTCGGCCGGATTGGCCTCGCAGCCCTTCAGGATCCGCACGCCGTCGATGATCGACGGCAGTACCTTGAGGTTCCAGAAGTACCACTGCTCGGGTGCGCCGGGGCAGGCCGGTCCGTGGTCGGTGATGGCGATCAGCTCGAGCCCGACCCTGCGCGCGGCGACCGAAAGCTCGGTCGCGGTCGAGTAGGCGTGGCCCGAGGCCAGCGTGTGGGTGTGGAGGTCGGCCAGCAGTCGCATCTCGCTAGGACTCCGCCCCTACCGCCTCGCCCTGCTCGAGGGCGACCCTCCAGCGGTGGTAGCCCACGACGAACTCCTCGAGGTCCCCGTCGAGGACCGCATCGACGTTGCCGGTCTCGGTGCCGGTCCGGTGGTCCTTGACCATCTGATAGGGATAGAGCACGTAGCTGCGAATCTGGCTCCCGAACGTGATGTCCTGCCGCTCTCCCCGCAACTCCTCGAGCTCGGCATCGCGCTTGGCCTTCTCGAGCTCGTAGAGGCGTGCGCGCAGGATCTTCATTGCCGACTCGCGGTTCTTGAGCTGGCTCTTCTCGTTCTGGCACGTGACGACCAGCCCGCTCGGCGCGTGAGTGATGCGAACGGCCGAATCAGTGGTGTTGACCGACTGGCCGCCCGGGCCGCTGGAGCGAAACACGTCGATGCGCAGGTCCTCGTCGCGGATGTCCACCACGATCTCGTCGGGCAGCACAGGGAGGACCTCGATGCGCGCAAACGTCGTCTGTCGGCGCTTCTTCTCGTCGGTCGGGCTGATGCGCACGAGCCGGTGCACGCCGGCCTCGGACTGGAGCACCCCGAACGCGTTGCGACCATGCACGGTGAACACCGCTCGATCGATGCCGAGCTCGACACCCTGGGGTGCGTCGTGCAGGTCGACCTTCCAGCGGCGCCGCTCGGCATACTTGCTCATCATTCGGAGCAGCATCTCGGCCCAGTCCTGAGCCTCGAGGCCTCCCTGGCCCGGAGTGATCGTCACGATTGCGTCGCCCGCGTCGAACTCGCCGGTGAACCACGAGGAGATCTCGAGCGAGTCGATGCTCTTCGAGAGGGCCGCGAGCGACCCGCCAAGCTCGGCGGCGAGCTCCTCGTCACTCTCGGCGACCGCAAGCTCGTTGCCGACCTCTGCGTCCTCGAGCGCGGCCAGAATCGCCTCGTAGCTACCGACCTCGTCACGAAGGTCGGAGGCACGCGCCATGATGCGCTGGGCGGAGGACTGATCGTCCCAGAAACCGGGCTCGGCGGCACGCTCCTCGAGCTCGGCGATCTCAGCACGCTTCGCACCCACGTGAAGGTAGTCCGCCATCCTGTCGACACGGACCCTGAGTTGGGCGATCTCTGAGCTGCGGTCCTGGATCAACTAGACCGCCGCCCCGTGGCACTTCTTGTACTTCTTGCCGCTGCCGCACGGACACGGATCGTTGCGCCCCGCATCGGCGAACGGGTCCTCCCTGTCCTTGACCACGGTCGCCACCTTGCCCGAGCCGCCCGCGGCAGCGCTGGCCGCGGCGATCGCGTCGGGCGAGGGACCCGCGGGCCCTGCCGCAGTTGCTGCCGCCTGGGCCGCGCCTGAGAAGATCGTCGACTCGGAAGGAGCGGAGTACGACACGCCGCTGGGCAGCGGCTCGGCGGTCGGCTCCTCGGGACGCACGACCTGGATGCGGAACACCGTCCGCAGGAAGTCCTCGTTGATGGCGGCGACTAGTTCGCCGAACATGTTGTACGCCTCGGCTTTGTACTCGACGAGGGGATCGCGCTGGCCCATCGCTCTCAGACCGATGCCGTCTTTCAGGTAGTCCATCTCGAGGAGATGCTCCATCCAGCGCGTGTCGATCACTCGGAGCATGACCTGCCGCTCGAGCTCCCGCAGGTTGTCGGTACCGAGTTCTGTCTCGCGACGGGCGTACGTCTCAAGTGCACGCTCTATCAGCTCGTCAGCAAGCTCGTGGGGGTTCTCGATCGCCCCACGGTGCTTCGCGACCGCACGGTCGATGCCGGTCAGCTCCCGGTACCATGTCGCAAGCCCGTCCCAGTCCCACTCCTCCGCATACACGTTCTCGGGACACAGATCGAGCACGCCGGCCAGAACGATCTCGCGCAGCATCTCCTCGACCCGCTCGTGGATGTCCTTGCCGCCGAGGATGCGATTGCGCTCCTGGTAGATGACCTCACGCTGCTTGTTCATCACGTCGTCGTACTCGAGCACGTGCTTGCGCGCTGCGAAGTTCATCGCCTCGACCTGGCGCTGTGCGCTCTCGATCGCCTTGGAGACCAGGCCGGCCTGGATCGGCATGTCATCGGGGATGTCGGTCTTCTCCATGAACCGCGAGATGCGATCCATGCGGTCGCCGCCGAACAAGCGCATCAGGTCGTCGTTCAGCGACAGGTAGAACTGCGACAGGCCGGGGTCGCCCTGACGTCCAGAACGGCCACGGAGCTGGTTGTCGATGCGTCGAGAGTCGTGGCGCTCGGTGCCGAGAACCGCGAGCCCGCCCGCGGCAACCACCTGCTTGTGCTCCACAGCGGTGATCTCCTTCGCCCGGGCAAGCGCCGCCTCGCGCTGCTCCTCAGTTGCCTCTTCGGGCTGGACACCCTGCTCGCGCAGGAAGTCTTCGACGAGGAAGTCCGGGTTGCCACCGAGAATGATGTCGGTGCCTCGGCCGGCCATGTTCGTGGCAATCGTGACCGCACCGAGACGGCCAGCCTGCGAAACGATGTGTGCCTCCCGCTCGTGATGCTTCGCATTGAGGACTTCGTGCTTGACGCCACGCTTGGCGAGCAGGCGCGAAAGGCGCTCGGAGTTTTCGATGGAGATCGTGCCGACCAGCGCCGGCTGCCCATCGGCATGGCACCGGGCGATCTCCTCGACCACCGCGGCGAATTTCGATTCCACCGTGCGGTAGATGAGGTCTTCGCGGTCGTCGCGAACCATCGGCATATTGGTGGGGATCACCATGACCGGGAGCTTGTAGATCTCGCGGAACTCCGCGTCCTCGGTGACGGCGGTGCCGGTCATGCCGGAGAGCTTGTCGTACATGCGGAAGTAGTTCTGCAGGGTGATGGTGGCAAGGGTCTGGTTCTCCTCGCGCACGTGCTGCTTCTCCTTAGCCTCGATCGCCTGGTGAAGCCCCTCGGAGTAGCGGCGGCCGTACATGAGACGGCCGGTGAACTCGTCGACGATCAGGACTTCGCCATCCTTGACGACGTACTCGACGTCCTTCTTGAAGAGGAACTGGGCACGAAGCGCCTGCTGGAGATGGTTGACCATCTGGCCGCTCGGGTCCGAATACAGGTCCTCGATGCCGAGTGCCTGCTCGATCTTGCCGATGCCCTCCTCGGTGGGCGCGACCGTGCGCTTTGCCTCATCGATCTCGAAGTCGACGCCTGCTCGCAGGCGAGGCACGACCTTGGCGAACTGCTTGTAGGTGTCGGCGGACTTCGTGCCGGCGCCCGAGATGATCAGCGGTGTGCGCGCCTCGTCGATGAGGATGGAGTCGACCTCGTCGACGATGGCGAAGTGGTGACCGCGCTGGACGCGATTGTCCGGTCTGACCACCATGTTGTCGCGCAGGTAGTCGAAGCCGAACTCCGAGTTGGTGCCATACGTGATGTCGGCGGTGTACGCCGGTTTGCGTTTGGCCGGCTCCATCTGTGACTGGATGAGTCCGACTTCCAGGCCGAGGGCGCGATAGACCTGTCCCATCCACTCGCTATCACGCTTGGCGAGGTAGTCGTTCACGGTGACGATGTGTACGCCGTTGCCGCCGAGCGCATTGAGGTAGCCCGCCAGAGTGGAGACAAGGGTCTTGCCTTCACCGGTCTTCATCTCGGCGATCATGCCGGCGTTGAGCACCATACCGCCGATGAGCTGGACGTCGAAGTGTCGCATGCCAAGGGAGCGCACTGCGGCCTCCCGGCATGTGGCGAACGCCTCCGGAAGAAGACTATCGAGGGGCTCGCCGTTTGAAGCGCGCTGCCGATAGGCAGCTGTCAGCGCACGGATCCCGTCGTCGTCCAGCGCATGGACCTCGGCCTCACGAGCGCTGACGGTGCTGACGAGTTCCTCGTACTGCTTGAGTTGACGACCTTCGCCGAGAGTGAACAGCTTGGCGAGGAAGTTGGCCATGGAGAACAACACCTTCCGATGCGGGAGGAATCAGGCCCGATACGGGCTGAAAAGCACAACGATTCTAGCACACAGGAGGTGCCGGACCCGCACAAGGCGACGGGGGCCGACGACCACGTTCGTCGTCGACCCCCGGGTTGCGGATCTCGCGCCCGCTGGGCCCGAGAGGTGGGCATCATGACCGTCGCGGTGCCCCTCAGGAGTCTCCCGTCTCCTCACCTTGCGGCCCTACCACACGCTCCCGCTCCGCTCCTTGCTGGAGGGCCCGGTGAACCTCCGATCCGCTCGTACAGACGGCGTTTCTGCTGTCTGTACGAGCACCATAGCGTATGACTCTTAGCAGACTCTTACTGTTATCTATCCCGTAATCGAACGCCCGTCGGAGCTCTCCTCCATCGCCAGTACCTGGTCGTAGAGACGCATCGTTTCCGTTGAGGGGTCCAGCCCGAGCTGATCGGCAAGGTGAGAGCGGCACGAGAGATACGTGTCGATCGCGGCGCTGCGCTGGCCCGATGCGATATGGGACCTCAGCGCCGCCTGGTACAGGTCCTCGCGCCACGGGTCCGCACCGATCCCCCGCCGGACCATCCGAAGCGCCCCCGGATGGTCGCCTATCTCGGTGAGGAGGCGATGTGCCGACAGCATAGCGTCACAGAACTCCTGCCGATACCGGTCCCTTGCCGAGGAGAACCAGTCATCGTAGACGTCACCCGGCAGCAGATCGCCCCTGTAGAGGTCTACGAGGCGCTCGTAGCTGCGGATCGCCGCATCCGTGTCCCTGGCGATGATGTCTTGCCGGGCAGCCGACACAAGCGTGTCGAACTCGGCAACATCGGAGAAGACGTGCTCCGGCACGGCCTTGCAGACACCGCCGGTGTGCTCGACATAGGGGCACGCCTCCCCCTTCGAGGAGCCGGGCACCAGCGCGCCTTTCATGGAGCTCCAGATTACGTAGAAGTTGTTGCGCGACCGCGCGGCGTCCATCTCCGGCCACAGGTGATCGTAGATCTGCTCCCGGGGCACCTCCCGGCCCTGCTGAAGCACGAGCATCGCAAAGAGCAGGCGCGCCTTGCGCTTGCGCCAGTCGCGTTCCGAGACCGACCGAGTCCCCACTGCCACCTCTAGCCCTCCGAACAGACGCACCTCACACGGAGCGGTCGTACTGAGCGCCGCGATGCGCTCGGCACCTTCATCGCCGAGCATGCGATATGCGAGGGCCTGCCACTCCGGCTCCTCCAGCGTCTTGCGGGCTACGGTCAGAGACTCGTCGACATGGTGCCCGGTGATCATGCGCAGCATGTGTATGGGGAGCCGCTCGGGACCAAGCGCACCCGCAAACAATCCGAGGAGGTGCGGGAACGCGCGGATGTACATCGCGATCGACCAGTTGGCATTCTCCGACAGGATGTACGCTTCGTGGTCGAGCAGACGGGCCCGCGCCTCGCTCTCGTTCCCATCGCGACGGGCGATCTCAGCCAGCACCATGTCCGCTCGCATGAGGTGTTGCATGGCGGACTTAGCAGCACACCGCTCTCTTATATCGGTAGCCAATCGACCGGCGGCCAGCTTGTCTCCTAGGGCCAGGTGATTGGCAGCAAGTTCGATCTCTGCCAGTAGCCGAAAGTACTCAATCCCCTTGGCACCGGAATGCTCCAGCACTTCGTCCACGTGAGCCATTGAGGCTGCCGTGCATTTCGCCGCGCGGTGCATGGTAGCAAGATACATGCGCGTGAAGTCCTCACTTGTGCGATCGTGCGACTCAATGAACCATCTCAGAGACTGCTCAATGGTGTCGAGGCTTGATGGGGTCGCATGCACTGTATACTCGATGGCCGCCTGGGCACACGCAAAGGCAGTCTGGTGCGAGTCCAGCCCATACCGAACGGCGAAGTCCAAACCGTCGCGCGCGACCTCAACCGCATGATCAACCTTGCCAACCTCCATCAACAGCGTTGCCCGATTGCTCATCGCAGTGCCTCGAAGCTCAACAGGAGTAGGTTGGAGGTCAAGCAGATCCGTGTACGCCGCAATGCTCCGCCTCATGTCACCAAACATCATGAAGACACCAGCTCGCCCGGCCAACACGGTCGCTTCTGCTACTGCGCTCATGCGGCCGGTAGCCACGACTCCAGCGAACTCGCTGTCCGCCGCAGCGACTCGATTCGCATCGAGCTGCAGTCCCGCATGAGCCATCAAGTACGACAAGCAGACCAGTCGAGAATCGGAGTAGGGGCTACCTGTTGGTAGGGACGATACCGCCTCGAGGCACTCAAGGGCTCCGTCCGGGCGGCCTTGGTCGATCATCGCGCGAGCCATCACCAACGTTGCTTCTGCCTCCAAGTCAGTGTCCCCGCTGATACGCGCGAGATCGCGAGCTGCTGATGCGCGAACGAGGGCCTGATCAGACAACGAGACATCTGCCTCGAGTTGCGCTCCCACTACTAAGAGCTTGGGATGCCCGAGTAGCGTCGACATGGTCAGGGAGGCAATCGCCTCCCTGACTGCGAGTCGGGCACCCTGGGCGACCGCTTGACTGCCGTGCCTCTCCAGCCAGTCGGCAAGCCTCTGCTCCCCCTTCGGCTTCAAAGCCATGCACGAGAGCACTCTGTCGAAATCGCCGCGTTGCTCGAGCAACGAAATCGCAGAATCAAACAATCCCTCCTCATCGATCGCAAGGAGCGATAGGAACCGTCGTGATGTGAAGACCTCTTGGGCCACTGCGTGCATATGTGCCGTCGCGCCGAAGCCAAGCCGGCCTTCCGCAATCCGTACAAGGGGAATCTTCTCAGCCAGTCTGGTCAGTCCGTCCGCCTCAATCTCCCTGCTAAGCGCCCGTATGTCGGCGATTGACGCCGATCCAAGTACGCCAAGGATGTACAGGAGCTCCTTCTCGAAGAGCGAGAGCTGATGTTCCGCCAGGCCGATGAGCAGGGTTGTCAAGTCGGCGGTAGCCGGCACGTGCCACGCTCCTTCGCCTCCTCTTGAGACGAGATGCTTGGCCAACACGCACGCCAACGCAGCCTGACCATTAGATGCCTCGATGATTGCACTCGTCGTCTCCACCGATAAGCCCGGACCTCCAAAGAGACGCACCACCTCGTCAATCTCATCTGAGTCAAGCCGGAGTTCTTCAAGCTCGATGAAGTGAAAGCCAGCAAGAGACGTGTAGCCGTCCTCTGGAATGTCCCTCGCCGTGACAACTAGCTGTATCCTTGGGATCCTAGAGAATTCGTGCGCAAGAATCGCTACTTCCGGCAGCGCATCATCGAGACGCAGAGCATCCAGCACAACGCAAACACCGGTCTCGGAAAGCGCAGCTAGAAGGGGCCTCAGGCGCGCAGCCTTGCTGGTTGATCCAGAGTCGTGTGAACGACTGTATTGATGAACGCTGGCAGGATTCTCGTGATCTTCGATAAGACGCGACAGGCCATCCACGACCCGCCCCAAGAGCACATCGCCGGAGAGTGCCCGATTCCGGCAGTCAATCCAGGCCGAAGCGCCGAAACCACCGGCAGTCGCGATCTGTGCTGCGAGGTAAGTCTTTCCGTATCCAGCAGGAGCGAGTACGAAGACTCGCGATGGAGCCAGCCTCTCAAGTATGCGCAAGACCCTCTCGCGAACCACGCCGGACCCAAGAACAGGAAAGCCCTCATAAGACCCCTTTGTCGATGCAGCCATGCACGCCTCCCAATCGACCGGGCCTCCTGAGGGTGGAAGCATGATAGCACCTTGCCACGCGACTGGCGAGTCTCACACGCATCTCAGTCAGTTCGACTCGCCCGTAGCAAGCTCTTGGCCGCATCCAACACAACAAGCGAGATACCTACCATTAGGACAAGGTCACCGAGACTGACCACCGACTGGATAAGCCCTGGCCCGGGAACCGGGAGCACATCACTCAGTAGGACGAGCGTGGTGCCATCGCCGGCCAGATGGTAGAGAGGGGTCAGGGCTTCCATCTGTTGTGCCGTGCCGTTCACACCAAGGTACCTGAGTGCCGCGGTGGCAACGGGCATACCCCGGTTAGTGGTGATGACCAGAGCATTGAGCGCAACGCCCAACGCCACTAGACGAAACCCCACATAGCCCCAGTTCAGGGCGCACGCAAGAATCAGCACTATGCTTCCCGCTAGCCATGACAGTAGCGTGACGGCTCCAAGGGGAGCTTGAACGACAGACGCAGGCAGAATCGGTGGCACCAGTTGGATGAGCAACCCCGTCGGCAACAAGAATTCGTATCGAAACTGCGCGTGCGCTAGGAGCCGCATACGACCCCCCATGGGCTGAACCATGCAGACCGCAAAGACCAGGGATCCTAAGAGGGCAATCACGGCGCATCGGACTTTCTCACCGCTCGGTCAACAGCAGCCTCTGCACGCCAACGCTCCCTCGGACTCATCTGGGCAGCGAGTGATGCGACCATCTCCTCAGCCCTCGCAGGGCTAAGGTGCGAGATACACAGCGCCACTATGTAGGCTGCAATCAGCGTCCGTCTGGCGACCGGCACCTTCATTGCCGGCTTGGTCGCCGTTTCGACGATAGGGGCAACCGGGCGCAAGAACTGCACGTCTGCGAGCGGGGTGGGTCTTGCAGTCACTTCGTCATCGTCCCAGGAGGTGAAACTCAACCCAAAGTAGAGCAAAAGCGCAGCATAACCCAGGTCCTCCACTGATTTCCCAAACCAGCCGTACTCGGCACCTGCTCTACGCGCCAAGATAGCAGCCTCACTGCCTATGCCGTGTTCGTGGGGCTGCTGTGCTTCCATGGCACCAATCAGCGCCTCAATGGTTGCCTGATAGCCCTGTCGCACACCGAGGAGCAGCGCAAACGACTGCCTAATCGTTATGGCGAGAAACAGGACTAGCAGGAGCCCCCAGACGGCCATCTCGTCATGAATGAGTACAGTGAGGATTCCGACAGATACTCCAGTCGCTAGCACCGGTCCCTGCAGTGTGATATTGCTCGCTGCCATCCGGAAGACGGAGTCGCTCCGCTCTGTTGCCAGGCTCACTTGGGCATAGAGCAGGCTTGCGGCGGCATAGGCGATTCCCAACACCAGCACCTCTGCAAACACCTGCGCACGTACCCAGGGAAGCGTAGGCGTGAGCCACAGACCCGCATAGCCCACGGAAATGCCAACAATCCGCTTGGAGAGCGCGGCCGCCAGATTCCAGCTTGGCGAGAGTCCATGCAGAGTCACATGGGCCAGGATCCGCGATGCAAAAACGATCCCCACTGCCAGAATCGGACCGAAGAGATACACACTGGCAATGACCACGGCCGAGTCAACGTCGACACTGTCTCCGTGAGGTAACTCGACATCCATGAGACTAAGCACGACGAGCGCAAGCAGATACGGTAGAGCCGTCGTCCATTCAAAGGACTCCCAGCTCGACATGGCGATAACCGTGGCAGCTGCCACCAGCACCGCGACGTCATGCGCCCCGGCTCGAAGCGTTCGTGATGCGCTGTGAGCGGCAGGATCAGTCCTCATCGGACGCAGCCTCTAGGTCTGCCTCGATTGCCTGCCGCAGATGGCCGACGATGTCTGGATCGAACTGGCTACCTTGACATGCAAGGACTTCCTCCATGGCAGCGGCCGCGCTCATGGCCGGACGGTAGGCCCTTGATGATGTCATGGCATCAAAGCTATCGGCTACAGCAAGCACCCTCGACTCGAGCGGGATGTCATCACCCCGGAGCCCATCGACATAGCCTGTGCCATCGTAGCGTTCATGATGATGTCTTACGATCGGTGCTAGGTCAGACAGAGCCGGAACGCGCTCCACGATTTCCGCGCCAATCTCAGGATGATGTCTGACCTCAGTGTATTCGTCGCTTGTCAATCGACCGGCCTTGCAGAGCACGCTGTCGGACAGACCCACCTTCCCTAGGTCGTGCAGCTGGGCCGCCAGTCGTATCCTCTCGATTGCCTCTTGCGCTAATCCCATTGAGGCAGCTATTGCCGCGGAGTACTCGGCCACACGCTCGGAATGTCCACGGGTGTAGACATCCTTAGCCTCCAGTGCTCCCACCAGCGAACGAACGGTATCTAGGTACCCTTGCTTTAGTCGAATGTAGTGCTGATACACCTGACGAGAAACCAGCAGCGGGAAGACGAAAAGCACGAAGCCGGCCAACTCAATTGACATGACCTGCGCAATGAAAACACCGACGACCGACAAGGACATCTGAATTGGAAATACCCAGGAAAGGTGCTGCCTCCATACCTCCCCTGCAGTGACCCCATACTTGACAGCGAAACCAATTGTCACAAGGAGCGCATTGATGCTGAATGCGGAAATGGCTAGCAGTGACAGCGGCAGAATCAACTGAGGGAGGTCAACGTACGTCAGGGGCGCGGAAGCGGCCCCCACCGAAACCAGTGTTCGACCCCCGAGCGCAAGATAGAGCCAACCGGCAGTGACGTGCGCGATCAGCACTTGGCCTATGTTGAAGAGCAGCACCAACAACGGTACTCGACTTCGCAAGTCGTCCAGGCTGACTCCCGAGCACAGAGCAACCAGACCGGCTGCTGTGGGCCCCAACAGAACATTTGCCGCAATTGAAAGGGAGAAGGACAAGGATGTGGTAACTCCACGGGGAAGCGCAACAGCTGCATTCTCTGCAACCAAGGTAGCCAGGGCGAGCACGAAGAAGGCGGCACTCCACTCAATCGGCATTCTCAGCGCTGAGACCAGGAGACCAGTCAGGCCTATCGAGAAGGATACAAGTGCGAGAGACGTAAAGCGACGGGAGGCGTGTTCAGCCACGACACACGCCTCCCGTCAAGGTCACATTGGACTTGGCGCCGCATGGGCCACTCACTACCTCAGCTTCAGGTTGGCGCCGCCGATCATGAGAATCATTGACAGCGAGCTCAGAAGAACGATGATGCGCTTCATATTGAGAAGACCCCCTTTGTGAAGTGCAGGTCTTCTCCCATCCCGCTAGCAATGGAAGAACGCTGTCCGCTCCGCTCATTCGTGTGCGTACAGTGTTCGTGTTGGCTGCCACGGCTTCAGTCCAAACCGTGATTATGTGGTTTTCAAGAAGGCCATTCGCCTGTTGATCGCATCCAGTGTGGCCCGAACGATCGAATCCTTCTCGTTCTGGCGCACGAGCGCCGAGCCGGCAAAGGACTGCTCTCCAAGCGGGGAGATCATCGTCACACAGGAGACGGCCACGTCCTGACGCCCGAGCCGGTTGATTGCCACGTCCTCGAGCGCGAAGCTGTGCGTTCCATGAACGAACTGGTCGACGGCGTTCAGAGTAGCCTGCGCGACAATGCGCTCACGACCGCTCTGACTCGCCGGAGCGGTCGCCTCGCCCACATGCATGTCGCCGTCGATCTCCAGCGTCACGGCCGCCGTGGCATCCATTCCACTGACGCCCACGTTGATCGCATGAATCCTCGGGCGGCACACGCGCGGCTCGTCAGACTTGACCGGCTCCTTGACCGCATCCGACCCGAGCTGCGCGATGGAGATCTTCTTGTGGTCGACCGGGATGCCGAAGCGGGCCATGATCGTGGATTCGATGTCGCGCACGAGCTGCTTGGGCGACTTCGTCGGCAACGCGAGAACGTGAATCTCCTGGATGACGCCTTCAGGGGATGCGACAACGCGCACGGCTTTGATCTCGGAGACCTGCCCGAGAGCCTCTTCGATGTCCTCAATAGACACTTGTGACAGATGCTGGTCCACCAGGCGCCCCTTGCTTCGACTGAGTGCGGCTTACGAGGGTCTATGTCCAGCACAAGCGAGGTGCAAGTCGTCGCACCTACTTTATGTCTCGACGAATGGCAGTGTCAACCAGGGAGATTTCATCGCGCCCCGGAGACCCGGGTGTCCGAGCTGCCCGGTAACGCACGATGGCGGCGCCAGCTGGCGCCGCCATCGTCGACATCCTTGAGTGAAAGCCGGCCCCTACCTGACAGCTGGCTCGATCAATCCGTAGTCGCCATCGTGCCGCCGATACAGAACACTGACCGAATCTGTCTCGGCGG
>JAHYJI010000140.1 GCA_019429145.1 Coriobacteriia bacterium
CGCCCTGCCGGGTGGAGCCGGAACGCTCTCGGAGGTCGCCCACGCGCTCAAGGCCGGGCGCCCGGTGGTCGTCGTCGGCTGGGACCCGGGCGAGGCGCTGCGAGCTGCCGGGGGGTCGCGATTGACGCAGGTCGACTCGGCCGCCGATGCGATCGCAGCGGCAAGACGCTTCCTCGGAGAACCACGAGCACGATCACGGGTGACGCACTGATGGACCGGCGCGAGCGCAAGCCCACCTACCTCCGGTCGGCACCCGCGAAGAGGCGCCGCAGTGCCCACGCGCGCTCATCGGCGAGCCGGGGTCGCGTGCGATCGCACCGGCCCGGACCTCCTCCACGGCGCCGTGGGAGTTCCGGACCGAGACTGCTCGGCCTGTTCGTCATTCTCGCCGTCCTGATCGGGGCAGCCGGCGGTATCTGGGTCTTCACACGCCCGCTCTCGCTCACCGTTGCCGCCACCCCGGCCGATGCGACCATCCGCTTCGCCGAGGCCAGCCATGAGGCCACGGGCACGCTTACCGCGGAGGAACTGAGCCCGGGCGTCTATGCGCTCGAGGTCTTCCGGAGCGGCTTCGTGACACAGACCGTCGAGTTCGAGGTGGAACGGTTCGCCAGCAACCGGTTCGAGGTGGCGCTCGACCCACTGCCCTGGGACGTGAGCGTCACCACCAAGCCCGAGGGGGCCGCGTGCACGCTCACGCGTGACGGCACCGAGCTCCTCGCAGGCGCGAGTGCGCTGAGCGGAGAGGTGCTCGCCGGCCCGGCGGTGCTCCGGGTGGCGCACGACGGCTACAACATCGTCGAGCGCGAGCTGTTCATCGAGGGCCCGACCTCGCTGGAGGTCTGGCTCGACCCGGAGGGGCAGGTCCTGCGCGGGATGCGCACCATCACGACACTCGGAGCGCCCAAGGGAGTCTCGGTCACGCCTGACGGCTTGGAAGCGTGGACGAGCATCTTGAACGGCCCGCCATCGATCGAGATCTTCGACCCACGCACCGGCGCCAAGATCGGCGAGGTCGACATCGGCACGCACGGGGCAGTCGAAGTCATCTTCAACAAAGCGGGCACGCTCGCCTACACCTCGCAGATGGAGACCGCGAAGTGCTTCGAGATCGACGTCGCGAGCCGGAAGGTCATCCGCGAGTTCGACACCGAGAGCGCCTGGACCAAGTGGGTCTCGCTCTCACCGGATGAGCAGACGCTCTATGCGTCGAACTGGTCAGGTGACGACGTCTCAGAGATCGACCTGCCAACCGGTGAACTCGTGCGCCGCATCCGGGTGTCGAACACGCCGCGCGGCATGTACGCCACGGCGGACGGGAAGTCGCTCTACGTCGCGGGCTTCGACAGCGGGGACCTCGAGCGCATCGACCTGGCGACCGGCGAGGTGACCGCTCTGTACACCGATGGCGGGGCGCTCCGCCACATCGTCGGCGACGAGAAGACCGGGCGGCTCTTCATCTCGGACATGGCACGCAACGTCGTGCTCGTGCACGACATCGCCGCCGGCACCACGGAGAAGTTCGTCGACACCGACCAGAAGCCAAACACGATCGATCTGACGCCCGACGGCAAGCTGCTCTTCGTGAGCTGCCGGGGCGCCAACAACCCCAAGTCCTACTACATCCCGGGACCCGAGTGGGGCTCGATACTGGTCTTCGACACCACGACAGGTAAGGGCCTCGACGCAGTGGTGGCGGGCAACCAGCCCACCGCGCTCGACGTCTCCGACGACGGCAAACTGCTCGTCTTCAGCGACTTCCTCGACAACCGCCTGCGGGTGTATGAGATCCCGCCGTACGAGGAGTTCGCAAACGGGGGCGGCGGGCGGTTCGAGGCGCGGCTCGCGGATATCAGGAAGTGACGCCGGAGGCGCATCGCCGGGTCCGCACCCACTCCCCCTACATCGCGTGCCCCCCGAAGCGGTTGCGCAGCGCCGAGAGCACCTGGCCCGCATAGCTCGGATCGCGCTCGGACTCTTTGCGGAACTCGAGCGCCCCGCGGATGACCCGTGCCTCCAGCCCCATCTCCTCGGCAGCCTGCACGGTCCACTCCCCCTCGCCGGTGTGCCCGACCATGCCCGAGACGCCCTCGAGTGCCTCGCCGTGCAGTTCGAATGCCTCGCCGAGCCACCCGACCAGACGTGATTCGATCACGCTTCCGTGCTGGTAGACATCGGCGACGGCGGTCAGGTCGAGGTCGAACTCCGCCTCGCGCATGATCTGGAACCCCTCGGCGATGGCCTGCATCATCCCGTATTCGATGCCGTTGTGGACCATCTTGACGAAGTGGCCCGCGCCGTGGCCGTCGAAGAAGCGGTAGGCGTCGGGCAACGCGATGTCGGCGAAGAGCGCCTCGAGTCGCTCGAACTCCTCCCGCACGCCCCCGATCATCAGGCAGGCACCCGTGCGCGCACCTGCAGGGCCACCGCTCGTACCGCAGTCCATGAAGCCGATACCGTGCTCCGCCAGACGCTCGGCGCGCACGGCGGCGTCACGGTAGAAGGAGTTGCCGCCGTCGACAACCACGTCGCCGGGGTCGAGCAGCTCGGCGAGCCCACCCTCACCGAAGAGCACCTGATCGTTGGGCCTGCCGGCAGTGAGCATGAGCCAGATGGTGCGCGGCGGCTCGAGCGCGGTCACCAGCTCGGCGAGCGAGTGGACGCCCTGGATGGAGCGGTCCTGGGCCACGAGCTCGTCGACCTTCTCCGGCGTGCGGTTGTAGGCGACCAC
>JAHYJI010000024.1 GCA_019429145.1 Coriobacteriia bacterium
CCTCGACCTGAACAAGGGAATGCTGCGCGTGCGGGGCAAGGGCGACAAAGACCGGGTCGTACCGGTGGCAGGAGCCGCGGAGGCGGTGCTCGACGAGTACCTCAGGCACGGCCGACCCCACCTGAAGGCCACAAGGAGCCGCGGCGGGACCGACCCCTCGGCGGTCTTCGTGAACGTGCGCGGAGGACGACTTACGCGCCAGGCGGTCTTCGGGATCGTGAAGCGGTACGGGGGTCGCGTCGGGCTGGACATCCATCCCCACACCTTGCGGCACTCGTTCGCCACCCACCTCCTCGAGGGAGGTGCGGACCTGCGCGCGCTTCAGGAGATGCTCGGTCACGCAGATATCTCGACGACCCAGGTCTACACGCACGTCGGTGTTGCGCATCTGCGGGAGGAGTATCTGTCGACCCACCCGCGCGCGCGGATGCGGTAGGGCACCGCGCCGCGGGGGCTGAGGCCGGACGCGTTCGTGCGGTGTTTCCGCCGGGTGAAGGAATTGACACGCCACATCGCGCAAGAAGCGATAGAATGAATAGGCAGAGATGGTTTCCGTGTTGGAGGAGGGGGATACGCGTGGACGCGAAGTTCAGAAAGGTGCTTGCGCTGCTGCTTGTCTTCGCTCTCGTGGCTGTGTTTGCTGTCGGCTGCGGTGGCGGCGAGGAAGAGGAACCAGCTGACAACGGTGACGGCGTTGAGGCTCCGACCACAGACGTCAAGGCGGCCATGGTCACCGACGTGGGCGGTCTTGGCGACAAGTCGTTCAACGACATGTCGTGGGAGGGCCTGCTGCGGGCCGAGCAGGAGCTCGGTGTCGAGATCCGCGCGCTCGAGTCCAACGAGATCGCTGACTACGAGCCCAACATCGATCAGCTCGCAAACGCCGGCTACAGCGCGATCTTCACGGTCGGCTTCCTGATGACGGACACGACTACCGCCAAGGCTCCCGAGTATCCGGACGTCGTTTTCGGCGGAATCGACCAGTTCTTCGAGGAGCCGGCTGAGAACCAGGCCGGTCTGCTCTTCAAGGAGAACGAGGCGGCCTACCTTGCCGGTGTCGTGGCAGGACTCGCGACGCTCGACAGCGGTCTTGACGACCGCATCAACGATCAGAACGTCATCGGCTTCGTCGGCGGCATGGACATCCCGCCGGTCGAGAAGTTCGAAGTCGGCTTCATCGCCGGCGCTCGTTCGGTCAACCCCGACGTCGAGGTCATCAGCTTGTACGCAGGCAGCTTCGACGATCAGGCCAAGGGCAAGGAGCTCGCTCTGTCAGCGATCGATCAGGGCGCTGACGTGGTCTTCGCCGCTGCCGGCCTGACCGGCCTCGGCTCCATCACCGCCTGCCAGGAGCGCGGTGCGCTCTTCATCGGCGTCGATGCGGACCAGTACGAGACCGTTCCCGGCTCAGGCGACGTCATGCTGACGTCGGCCATCAAGCGCGTCGACACCGCGGTGTTCGAGACGGTCAAGGCGGTCGTCGAGGGTACGTTCGTGGGTTCCGAGAACCGTGAGTTCGGTCTTGCCGAGGACGGTGTCGGCCTCGCTCCGTATCACGACTTCGACAGCGCGGTCTCGCAGGACATCAAGGACGCCGTGGAGGAGGCTCGCCAGGCCGTCCTCGACGGCACGGTGACCGTTCCCGCCCTGCGTTCAGAGCTGTAGTTGAGAGACAAGGCTGTGCACTGACGGCCTATGCACTACAGGGAGGGCGACCGGTGAGAACCGGTCGCCCTCTTCTCGAGGTACGGATCGCGGTACCGGCCTGAGGGAGGCAGGATGGCACCCCCGCTCATCGAGTTGCGCGAGATCACGAAGCAGTTCCCGGGAGTGCTCGCTAACGACAAGGTCTCGCTCTCGCTGAAGTCAGGCGAGATCGTTGCGTTGCTGGGCGAGAACGGTGCGGGCAAGAGCACACTGATGAACGTCGTGTACGGCCTTCTCTCGGCGGATGGAGGGGAGGTGCTGGTCGAGGGCGAGGCGGTCCATATCCGCTCGCCGCGTCATGCGATCGATCTCGGTATCGGTATGGTGCACCAGCACTTCATGCTCGTCGCGCCGCTGACGGTTACCGAGAACATCGTCCTGGGGAACGAGCCCACACGGGGCGGTGTGATCGATTTCAAACAGGCACGCGAGGACGTCAGGGAGATCTCCCATCGCTACGGACTCGCGGTCGACCCTGACGCCACCGTGCGCGATCTCCCGGTCGGCATGCAGCAGCGTGTGGAGATTCTGAAGGCACTCTACCGCGGCGCCCGGGTGCTGATTCTGGACGAGCCGACCGCCGTGCTCACGCCGCAGGAGGTAAGAGAGCTCTTCGCGGTGGTCCGTTCGCTCGTCTCGGAGGGTCTGGCCGTCGTCTTCATCACGCACAAACTCGAAGAGGTCATGTCCGTTGCAGACCGGGTGGTGGTGATGCGTGACGGCCGCGTGGTAGGGGAGACCCGGCCATCGGATACCGATACCGCCGGTCTCGCAAAGATGATGGTCGGCCGAGAGGTCGTCTTCAGGGTCGAGAAGTCGCCCTCGACATGCGGGGACACGATACTCGAGATCGAGGACCTGAAGGTGCTCGACGAGCGGCGGCTCGAGGCCGTCAAAGGAGTGTCGTTCACGGTGTGCGCGGGCGAGGTCGTCGCGCTCGCCGGTGTGAGCGGTAACGGTCAGACCGAGCTCATCGAGGCGATCACGGGGCTGCGAAAGGTCACCGGAGGCTCGATGCGGCTCAAGGGTGTCGACATCACGCACACTGCGGCGCGCGAAGCGATAGCGGCGGGACTCTCCCATGTCCCCGAGGACCGCCACCGCCGGGGGCTGGTTCTCGAGTTCGACCTCATGGAGAACACCATTCTTGGCGATCATCGCCAAGCTCCCTTCGCGAAGCACGGAGTACTCGACTTCAAGGCGATCACCGAGGTCACGCGCAAGCGGATCGCCGACTACGACGTGCGGACTCCGTCGGAACACATCAAGGCGTCTTCGCTCTCGGGAGGAAACCAGCAGAAGCTCGTGCTCGCTCGCGAGCTCGGTCGCGATCCGGATCTGCTCATCGCCGCTCAACCCACCCGGGGGCTGGATGTCGGTGCGATCGAGTTCGTACACAACCAGATCCTCGCGGAGCGGAGCAACGGCAAGGCCGTCCTGCTGGTCAGCCTCGAGCTCGAGGAGGTCCAGTCGCTCGCTGACCGGATCCTCATCATCTTCGAAGGGCAGATCGTCAAGGAGTTCGTCGCGGGAGAAGCGAGCGATGAGGAGCTGGGCTACTACATGACCGGTGGTGGCGGAGACAAACTCTCCTCCGGCAGCGAGGAGGTGATGACGGATGCCCGAGCTGAAGACTGAGCACTCCACGAGCAGGCTGGCTGCGGTGCTGAGAGAGCTCGCTGTCCCCCTGGTCTCGGTCGCGATCGCCGCGATCATCGGCTCGATCATCATGCTCATCGCGGGATTCGATCCGCTGGCAGCGTACGCTGCGATGTTCAAGGGTGCGTTTGGCGGCGGGCGCCAGATCGGCGAGACGATGTTGCGGTCGACGCCGCTCATGTTCACCGGACTCGCGGTCGCCTACGGGTTCCGGGCGGGACTGTTCAACATCGGGGCCGAGGGCCAGCTCTTCATGGGCGGCCTGTCGGCGGCGTGGCTTGGCATCGTGCTTGCCGGAATGCCGCGGCCACTCAACATCATCCTGATGCTCGTTGCGGGTGCGGCTATCGGAGCTGCATGGGCCTTCATCCCCGCGCTGCTCAAGGCGAAGGTCGGGGCCCATGAGGTCATCACCACGATGATGTTCACCTATATCGGGCGCTACATCGTGTCGTGGCTGGTGACCGGACCACTGAAGGCCGAGGGGCAGATTCCCCAGACGAACCGGCTGCCGGTCGAATCGACGCTCCCGAAGATGCACGAGATGCTGCCCTTCCTCACACCCTCCCGTGTACACCTGGGATTCGTCGTGGCGATCATCCTTGCGTTCTTCATCTGGTGGGTGCTCAAGTACACCTCGCTCGGATACGAATCGCGCGCCGTCGGCTACAACCCGTGGGCATCGGAGACCGGTGGCATCTCGGTTTCTGCGACTACGATAAAGGCTCTCTGCATCTCGGGTGCACTCGCCGGACTAGCGGGGGTGACCGAGGTGATGGGCGTGCACATGCGCCTGTTCGACCAGTTCTCGGCGGGCTTCGGCTTCACCGGCATCGCTGTCGCCCTGCTCGCCAAGAACAATCCGATCGGAGTGATCGCCGCGGCGATCCTCTTCGGTGGGCTGTCGGCAGGCGGCGGCACCATGCAGCTCGAGGCCGACGTGCCTCAGAAGGTCATCCTCATCATCCAGGCGCTGATCATCTTCCTTGTGGCGGCAGAACAGATCGCCCGGTGGGTCATAGGCTGGACCGATCGAAGGGGGGCGACAGAGCATGCTGGCTGATATCTTCACGCCGGATCTGTTCGCCTCGGCGATCCGCATGGCGACCCCTCTGGCGCTTGCCGCGATCGGCGGCACGATCTGTGAGCGTTCGGGCATCGTCAACATCGCGCTGGAAGGCATGATGCTCTTCGGCGCATTCATGGGCGTCATCGGCACGATGTACACGGGGAGCCCGTGGCTCGGGGCGCTCATAGCCATGGTCTCAGGAATGGGTCTGGCTCTTGTCCACGCCTTCGCGTCTATCACGCTCCGCACCGACCAGGTGGTTTCGGGTACCGCGATAAACATCCTGTCGCTCGGCCTGACGGGCTTTCTGATGGAGGTCATCATCGGGCACCCGGGAACGACCGACCCGGTCGCCAGATTGATGCCGGTCTTCAACATCAACGGTCCGACCGAAGGAGTGCTCGGGAGCGTGTGGCGGTGGGTAGACACCATCGTGTTTAGCTACACGCCCATCGTGTACCTTGCGATTATCATCGCGGTGGTCGGGCAGTGGGCGCTGTTCCGGACGCGTTGGGGGTTGCGCCTGCGTGCGCTCGGCGAGCATCCCCGTGCCGCGGACACCGTCGGCATCAGTGTAATCCGGGGACGGTACTCCGCAGTCATCGTGAGTGGTGCGCTCGGAGGGCTCGCCGGAGCCAATCTCACACTCGAGCAGGTGGGGTCGTTCACTGAGAACATGACCAACGGCCGCGGCTTCATCGCGCTGGCCGCGAACATCTTCGGGCGGTGGACACCGGCGGGCAGCTACCTGGCATCGCTGCTCTTCGGGTTCGCCGACGCGCTTCAGATCAAGCTGCAGCTCTTCAGGGACGTCATCAAGATTCCGTCGCAGTTCTTCCTGATGCTGCCGTACGTACTGACCGTCATCGTGCTGGCCGGTGTGGTCGGCCGAGCGGTGGCGCCGGCTGCCGTAGGCAAGCCGTACGAGAAGGGATAGAGGAGCTGTGGCGGCCTCGTCCCCGATCAGGTCCGTCCTCCGGGCGGTCTTCTGGGCTGCCACGTGGGGCGTGGGGGCGGGGATCGGGGTCGCTCTCGGGGGATGGCTCACCGCGGTGGGCGGAGCGGGCGCGCCGGGGGTCGAATCGCTGGACCTGATGGAGGATGTGGTGCTGCTACCCGTCCTGGCGGGGGGTGTCGTGTTCCTCGTCCACCTCGCCGGGCAACTCGCCATCCACGGTGTCCGCAGAGCGCGTTCTGGCTAGCCAGACGGCGAGCACGACGAAGGCGAGGAGCCCGTATGCGATGGCGTCACCCGGCAGGTCCGGGGTGAAGTCGCCGCCACGGATGAGAGAGCGCAGCACATAGGCGGCGGCGGGCAGTGCCACCGCCGCCCATAGCGGCAGTCTAAAGCTCGGGCGGATCACGCCATCGGCTCCGGCGGGGACGAGTCCTCCGGTGACGCGGAACGCCGCCGGCGCAGGAGCGCCCGGACGGCGAGCCAGACAACGATCGCGACGAAGACGAGCGGAAGTGCGCTCATCGCAACGACGATCATGGCGTTGATCGTACCGACGAACCCACGGATACCCTGGGTGATGGCGCGAACGAAGCCCCAGTCGGGTCCGATGGGGCTGACGACCGGCGGGACGCCGGCCAACTCGACCGTGACGGTCGCCATGGCCGACTGGCGTTCCAGGTAGGCGATCTGCGCACTGAGGGACTCGATCTCTCCCCGGACGCGTCCGAGCTGCTCCTCGATCGCCAGCATCTCTTCGACCTTCTCGGCCTCGTCGAAGAAGTCACGCAACCGCTCCTCCTGGGCCTTCAGGTTCTCGAGTCGAGCGGACAGATCGATGTGCTCCTGGGTGACGTCGGTCTCGTCCTCGGCCTGGCGCTGCACGGTGCCCAGGGCCGACACTGACTCGACGAAGGTCTCGAGGGACTGCGCGGGGATGCGGGCCACCACGAAGCCCCGCAGCGGCGCGCCGTCGGCGAGAGCACCGGTGGCCTCGTAGCGATAGATCGGGATGTCCTCATCCGTGCTCACCTGGACACCGGTGATGATCCCCTCGACCTTCGCCACCTCGTCGCGGACCTGCTCGATGGCATCGGCGACCTTGTCGACCTGGATGCGGAGTCCGACGGACCGGATGACATATCGCTCGTCAGGAGGGACGGTCGATGCGTCCTCGCCTGAACCGCCGACGGGCGGCTCGATGGGGCTCTCGGGAGGGACCGCGACATAGTCGCGCGAGTACTCGGCGCCATCCCCGTAGCCGGCCGTCATCTCGTCGGCGGTCATCTGCCAGGTGTCGGTCACGGCCTCGTCCTCGGTCCCGCTGCTCGCCACAAAACTGCACGAGGCGAGAAGTGCGACGCCGAGAACAACAGCGACAACGACCGCCCATCGGGCTATACGTGGGTCCCGGCGTGATATGCGTTTCATCGTGAGCCTCCCGTCATCGGGGTTCGCCCGAACAAGCGAACGCCCCCGTCACCGATCTCGGCGGGAGGGCGTCCGGGCCATACGCGGAGAGGAGGCGCTACTTCTGGATCTTCTCCTCCATCTTCTTCATCTGTGTTGCCGCGTACGCGCCGAGCGCAACGCCGATAGCCACCACGACAAAGAAGATCAGGACCAGAGTGTTGAACAGGGCACCTGCGATGTTCGCCGTCATCAGGGAGTGTCACCTCCGTATCGCCCGAATTACCTGCAGATGATTCTACTCGCTCACGCGCGCGGCGGGCAACCTGTGCACGCGTGTCCCTGGTCGTTGGATTCCGCTGTCAAGGCCGATTCCCTTCCCGTTCCTTTCCTATAGACGCTCCCGGGGGTGGCGTGGTTCGCGCCGGAGGAGTGAGGTCGGCGCTCAACCCGGGCCCGCGGTGTGACGATGTGTAGGTTGGTGGGATGAATTCCCACAAAAGTATTGCGCAGTGGGATGAAGTGTCATACAGTGTGGTGCATCAGGGACGACGTCACCGGCACACACAAGCTGCACGGGACGCCGCGGGAGGAGCAGGGGAGGGCACGCGGAGATGTTTCTGGGCGACTACCAGCACACGCTGGACGCCAAGGGGCGCGTGTCTCTGCCTGCGAAGTTCCGTGGTGCGATGACGGGCAAGCTCGTCATCGCCAAAGGTCTTGACGAGTGCCTCTACGTGTACCCCGCCGAGGAGTACAACGCCTTTGTCGAGGAGCTGGTCTCCCGGGAGGACTTCGATCCCCGCATCCGCAAGGTCCGCAGGTTCTTCACCACCGGTGCTGTCGAGACCGAGTTTGACTCGGCCGGCCGCGTGAGCCTGCCGGGCAACCTGCGCGAGTATGCACGCTTGAACAAGGATGTCGCGGTCACCGGCAACGGCAACCGGATCGAGATCTGGGACGCCGATGCGTGGACCACGTATCAGACGGGCGAGGCCGAGGGATCGATCGAGGACCTCGCCAGGGAGCTTGCCGATTCGGGTTTGCTCTAGAGGACATTGAGAATGGAATACCGGCACACCCCAGTTTTGCCGGCCGAGGTCACGAAGTACCTATCGTTGCACCCCGGTTCGATCGTCGTCGACTGTACCTTAGGCGGGGCAGGACACGCGAAGCGGATAGCAGACTCCATAGCACCCACCGGGACACTGGTGGGGATCGATCAAGATGACGCAGCACTCATCGCAGCAGCAGACACACTCCGCCTCGGCCGGCAAATCATCCTGAAGAAGGGGAACTTCTCCGAGCTCGACCGTCTCCTGTCCGAGGCGGGCATAGCGTACGCGGACGGGTTCCTCTTCGATCTCGGGGTTTCCTCGCCCCAGCTTGATGTGGTCGAACGCGGCTTCTCCTACCACGACGAGGCGCCGCTCGACATGCGGATGGATCCGGCAGGAGGCGGCCTCACCGCTGCCGATGTCGTGAACACGTACTCGGAAGCAGAGCTGACGCGGATCATCCGGGAGTACGGTGAGGAACGGTGGGCCTCGCGCATCGCAGCATTCATCGTAGCCGCGCGGGCCCGCCGTCCCGTACAGACCACCGCCGAGCTCGTCGGGATCATCAAGGACGCAGTCCCGGCTTCCGCACGCAGGGGCGGCCCGCACCCGGGGCGCAGGACATTCCAGGCCCTGCGGATAGAGGTCAACCAGGAGATACACGTACTCGAGCAGGGGCTGCGCTCCGCCGTCAGATGGCTCGTTCCCGGCGGGAGGATCGTCGTCATCAGCTACCACTCTCTGGAGGACCGCGTCGTCAAGCGCGTCTTCTCCGAGTTGGCCTCGGGCTGCGAATGTCCACCCGAGTTGCCCGTCTGCACGTGCGGCAAGGTGCCGGTACTCCGGATCGTGACACGACGCCCGGTCGTTCCCGGGCCGCAGGAGATAGAGGAGAACCCTCGGGCGCGCAGCGCGAAGCTGCGAGCCGCAGAGAGAGTGTGAGCGCGTACGCGCGCCAGAGACTAAAGGACGGAGGTGCAGAGATGGCGTTGCCGGCAGTGAAACGAGACCACCCCAGCAGCCCGGCGGTAGCGCCGCGTCTGCGCCTCGTGCGTCCAACACGGCCTGTCGCCGGCCGGTCGCGACAGTGTGCCCCCTCGCGCTCTCGCACCGCCGAGGTCGCCCGCTGCAGGCGCGGGTTCCGCGTCGCATGCGCGGTGATCGTGCTCATGTCTGCGCTGGCGATGGTCAGAGTGGAGCTCACGGTGCGTGCTACCGAGGCCTCGCTGACCGCCAATGCGCTCCGGAAGGACATCGAGAGCGAGCGCATCCGCAGTGAACGTCTGGAGGCACAGCGCACGGCACTGGCGACCCCTGCGCGCATCGAGGGCATCGCCGAGACGTCGATGCGCATGGGATCGGCGCACAACGTGGCCTACATCGAGATGCCTGCAGCGCCAGGTGATCAATCCGGCACGCGATATGCGGACGCCGGGTCGGACGTGTCCGTGTCATCCGGGCGCATCGCCGGGCTGTTGGCGAGCATCATGAGGATGACCGCCGGTGAGGCGCAGGTACTCCTCGTCGGCGATGCGGGGCTTGCGTCTTCACGATGAAGAAGCCGCGGCGCGCAAGAGGTGTGCCGGTGGGTAAGCGCAGGTCCGCACGGCGCCACGGTCGCGAACGCCACGGTCTGGTACTCGCGCTGATCTCACTTGGCCTGCTCGCCATCGGCGCGCGCCTCGTCTATCTCCAGGTCTACGCGGCTCCGGCCTATGCCGAGAAGGCGTACGCCCAGCGCACCCGGGACATCGAGATCGCGCCGAAGCGGGGCACCATCTACGACCGGGAGGGCGACCCGCTCGCGGTGTCTCGCGAGGCCCGGACCATCTACGCCTCCCCCCGCTTCGTCACCGACGCGACCAGCACAGCGGAGGCGCTTGCCCACGTGCTCGGTGGCGATACGGACGAGTACGCCGAGCGGCTCCAGAAGGACAGCGGATTCGCCTACGTCGCGCGCAAGGTCGAGGTCGAACAGGCAGAGGCGATAGCGGCGCTCGGCATGAGCGGGATCGGGATCCTGAAGGACTCTCGCAGGACCTACCCCTCGGGCGAGCTGGCGGCCCAGGTCCTTGGTTTCGTCGGCATCGAGGATTCCGGTCTGAGCGGTCTGGAGCAGTACTACGATTCCGTACTGGCCGGGGAGGCGGGCTCGGTCCTGGCAGAGCGCGATCCCTTCGGGCGTCCGATTCCCGGCGGTGTCATGCACTACGAGGATCCGGTCGATGGCAGCGACATCGTCCTGACCATCGACAAGGACATCCAGTACACCGCACAGGTCGCCCTGCAGAGCGCTGTCGAACAGTGGAGTGCGGCGGCGGGCTCTGTGCTTGTGATGGATCCGCGCAGCGGCGAGATCCTTGCGATGGCCTCGGTCCCGGCGTTCAATCCCAATCGTTTCGGGGAGGCGGATGCGTCGCTCTACCGGAACAGGCCGGTCACAGACGTGTATGAGCCGGGCTCGACGTTCAAGTCCATCACGGCGGCCGCCGTCATCGACGCAGGACTCTTCGGACCGGAGAGCATGTTCGAACTGCCGCCGACACTCAAGATCGGCGGGCGGACCATCAAAGAGGCGCATCCGCGGCCGACCGTCAACTGGTCGCTCACCGAGATCGTCACGAACTCTTCGAACGTCGGCGCGGTCAAGCTCGGCATGGCACTCGGTGAGAAGCCGCTCCACGAGTATCTGGAGCGTTTCGGGTTCACCGAGGCAACCGGCGTGGACTTCCCGGGTGAAGCGGTGGGCTACCTGCCGGCCGTGGAGAACTGGTCGGCGACGTCGATCGCGAACATCCCCTTCGGGCAGGGTGTGTCCATGACACCGCTGCAGCTGGGCCGCGCGCTCTCGGCGATCGCCAACGGCGGAGAACTCGTGACCCCGCACTTCCTTCTCGAAGCCCCCGAGGGCTCGGGCCTGAAGACGAGCTGGCCGAGGGAGCGCGCTATCTCGGAGCAAGCCGCTGCGGCAACGCGCGAAGTGATGACAGCGGTCATCACCGAGGGAACCGGCGGTGCGGCCGCGGTGGACGGCTACGAGGTCGCGGGTAAGACCGGGACGGCCCAGAAAGCGCGCACGGACGGCCGTGGATACGCCGCCGGGAAGTACATCGGATCGTTCTCCGGGTTCCTGCCCGCCGACGACCCGCAGGTCCTCGTGATCGTGATCATCGATGAGCCCAAAGGCGCGATCTACGGTGGCGTCGTCGCGGCACCGGTGTTCTCCGAGGTCGCGTCGTTCGCGGTCTCGCACCTGAAGATCCCACCGACCTCCATACGCACAGGAGTGGGGTCGGATAGCGAAACGGCAACACCTGCGGACAGCCCGCAGTGAGCAGCAGATGTCCGTGCTAGAATCGACCGTTCGATCGTGGTGAGAGAGTGTGAGTACGATACGACTTCACGACCTGCTCAGAGGCATCGATGCTCGGATCGACGCCGGTGCTGACGACGTCCGGGTGAGTGGCGTCGCCTACCGTTCGGGCCGCGTCACCCCTGGTGACGCGTTTTTCTGCATTCCGGGATTCGCGCACGACGGCCATGACTTCGCCGCAGACGCCGTGGCTCGCGGGGCTGCGGCGCTCGTGTGTCAGCGTCGCCCAGAGCACATCGGTGAGGTTGCCGTCGCCATGGTGGATGACGCCAGGGCAGCGCTTGCGCGAGCCTCGGCGACGTTTCGGGGCAACCCGAGTCGCGAGCTGGCCGTTGTGGGCGTGACCGGCACGAACGGCAAGACGACCACCACCTATCTCATCGACAGTATCGTCCGTGCCGCAGGCCGCAGGACCGGCCTGATAGGGACCGTGGAGACGAGGATCGGGCCCGATCGCCTGGACGCCGGTCGAACGACTCCCGAGTCCGCGGACCTTCAGGAGTTGCTGGCCCGCATGCGCGATTCCGGCGTGAGCAGCGTCGCGATGGAGGTCTCATCGCATGCCATACACCTGAAGCGTGTCGAGGGCGTACGCTTCGCGGTGGCAGCATTCACCAACCTCACACAGGACCACCTGGACTATCATCACACTATCGAGGAGTACTACTCCGTGAAGCGCAGGCTCTTCACGGATCTCGAGGTGGGGGAGCGGGTGGTCAACATCGACGATGTCTACGGTGCGGGGATGGCAATGGAACTCGATACCGTGTTGACCGTCGGCCGCGATGAGGATGCTGACGTCCGCGCCATAGACGAGGAGCTTCTGCCTGATCGGTCCCGGTTCACCCTGGTGACACCGATCGGTGCACACCGCGTCGAGCTGCCACTTGCCGCGGAGTACAACGTCAGCAACGCTCTCGTGGCCGCAGGGTGTGGTCTGGCCCTCGGTGTCGGGCTGGATGCCATCGTCGAAGGACTATCGTCGGCGCCGCAGGTACCCGGACGGCTCGAGCGTGTCGACGCGGGACAGGGCTTCGGCGTCTACGTCGACTACGCACATACACCCGATAGTCTGGGCAAAGCTGCCCGGGCCGTGCGCGCGATCACTCCGGGCCGGGTCTTCGTCGTGTTCGGATGCGGTGGGGACCGCGATCCGGAGAAGCGGCCCCTCATGGGTGCGGCCGCCGGCAGAGAGGCCGATTACGTGATCATCACGAGCGACAACCCGCGATCGGAAGACCCGGTCGGCATCATCCTTCAGATCGAGGACGGCGTTCGTGAGACGGGCGTCGCCTACGAGGTGGAGGTCGATCGTCGGACCGCCATTGCTGCTGCACTCGCGCAGGCCACCCGGGGAGACGCGGTACTCATCGCCGGAAAGGGTCACGAGGACTACCAGATATTCGCGGACCGGACGATCCACTTCGACGATCGCGAGGTCGCGCGCGAGATCCTGGAGGAGCAGTGCTGACGCTCCCTGTCGAGATGCTGGTCTCGGTGACGGGTGGCACCCTCCTTCAGGGTTCCGCCGACACGATGGTCAACGGTGTCTTCACCGACTCCCGGGCGATCGAGCCGGGCGGGCTGTTCGTCGCGTTTGCGGGCGAGCAGGTCGACGGACACGACTATCTCGACCAGGCCATCGCTTCGGGAGCACGGGCATTGCTCGTTACCCGTTCCGCCGATGAGATGGGCGATGTCGTAGAGAGCGCTACCCGGAGGAACGTTGCGATCGTTCAGGTCTCCGACGTACTCGCCGCCGTGCAGGCCCTCGCCCAGCACCACCGCGAGCGCCTCTTCTGCCCGGTCATCGGCGTTACCGGCTCGACCGGAAAGACGACCACCAAGGAGTTCCTCGCCGCCGTGCTCGGCACGCGGATGAAGGTCGTCTCCACGCAGGGAAATCGCAATAACGAGCTCGGTGTGCCGCTGACGGTGATGGACGCCGGTGCCGATACCGACGTCCTCATCGTCGAGATGGCGATGCGCGGGCGGGGACAGATCGCCGAGCTGTGCAGGATCGCGCGTCCTACGATGGGGCTCGTGACGAACGTGGGCATGAGCCACATCGAGCTGCTCGGCACACAGGAGTCCATCGCTGACGCTAAGGCCGAACTCGTGGAGGCGATCCGGGAGGAGGGCGTTGTCTTCCTCAACGGCGACGATGCGTTCAGCGCCGCGCTCGCCCTGTCATCGCGCGCACCCATCGTCACGTACGGACTCGGCGACTCGTGCGACGTCCGCGCGGTCGATATCACGGTGGACGATCAGAGCCTCGCCTCATTCGAGATCATCGTCGGTGAGGTGACGACTCCCGTGTCCCTCGCGGTCCCGGGCAGGCACAACGTGTACAATGCGCTGGCGGCTGCCGCGATCGCGATGCGTCTCGGCCTGGAGCCCGACCGGATAAGCGAGGGTCTTGCCGGTGCGAGTGCGGGCGAGATGCGGATGCAGAGCTTCACGAGCGCCGGCGGCGTCCACGTGATCAACGATGCGTACAACGCGAACCCCACATCGATGCGCGCGGCGATCGAGACGCTTGCGGGCATCGCGAGCGCAGAGCGTCGCATCGCCGTCCTTGGCGATATGGCAGAGCTTGGGTCGCTGGCGGAACTTGCTCACTTCCGGATAGGTGAGGAGCTTGCCGGTAAGCCGGTCGACGTCCTGGTGACCGTCGGTGAGCGTGCCTCACGCATCGCGGACGGAGCGCGCGCCGAGGGGATGGAGCCCGACCGCGTGCGTCCGTGTGCGACTCCCGAGGAAGCGTCCGAGGTGCTTGACGACCTGCTCGAGCCGGGGGACGTCGTGCTCGTCAAGGCGTCGAGGGTGATGGGACTGGAACGCGTCGTCGAAGGGATCGTCGAGCCCCGTGTTTAGGCTGGCGCAGTACCCGTCATATCAGGTATTCGTCGCGATAGTCATCGCGATCGTCGCGGCGATCGTGCTCCTGCCCTTCTGGATCCGCCTTCTGCGGTTCCGCGGCATCGGGCAGCAGGTCAGAGCAGACGGTCCCCAGGGACATCTCGTGAAGCAGGGGACCCCGACGATGGGGGGAGTCCTCATCCTGCTCGTCGTTGCAGGTACCTACGTCTTCCTCGGCAGCTTCGGGCGGACAAGCCTGCTGGTGCTCGCCCTAACGGGTGCTTGTGGCCTGCTCGGGTTCATCGACGACTGGGCCAAGGTCGTCCACGAACGCTCGCTCGGGCTGACGCCGCGCGCGAAGATAGCGGGTCAGGCCGTGGTTGCACTGGCGTTCGGCGTGCTGGCTGTCAACTGGGCGGGGCTCTCGACCGATGTCGAAGTGCCGCTGACCGGGCTGATGCTCGACATGGGAGCCATCACGAGCGTCTTTCAGGTCGGAGGCGTGGCGATCGTCGTGCCCTGGCTCTACCTCGGACTCGTATTCTTCATCATCTTGAGCTTCTCGAACGCCGTGAACCTCACCGATGGTCTGGACGGCCTGGCGGCGGGGACCGTGATGATCGTCATGCTCGCCTACGCGGGCATCGGATTCCGTCAGGACAGCCTCGACGTCGCGCTGCTTGCCGCGGCCATCGCAGGGGCCTGCATCGGGTTCCTCTGGTACAACGCGTATCCCGCCGACATCTTCATGGGTGACACCGGTTCGCTCGGTCTGGGTGCTGCGATCGCCGGACTGGCGGTCATCACCAAGACGGAGCTGCTGGCCGCACTCATCGGCGGCATCTACGTTGTTGAGGCCCTGTCGGTGGTGCTCCAGGTCGCGTCGTTCAAGCTCACGGGGAAGCGCATTTTCCGCATGGCGCCGATCCACCACCACTTCGAGATGAAGGGGTGGTCGGAGACGAAGGTCATGGTGCGCTTCTGGGTGGTGACCGGAACCCTTGCCGGCGCCGGCTTCGCACTGTACTTCGTCGAGTCCGTGAGGGGATGACGTGGAACAGCTCCACGGTGACATCCTCGTCGTTGGACTGGGGACTTCCGGAGAGGCTGCGGCGAGGTACTGCGTGCAGCGCGCGGCGAACGGCGATCCGGTGACGGTGACCGTCATCGACTCCAGCGACTCGGACACGCTCCGGGTCCGTGCGCAGCACCTGGCTGAGGCGGGCGCGAGCGTCTGCCTCAGCGCATCGCACGTGGCAGGATCGTACGATCTGGCGATCGCAAGTCCCGGCATACCCCCGCATGCAGCATTGATGGGCGAGGTGCGCGAGGCGGCCGTCGAGGTGATCTCCGAACTCGAGTTCGCGTACCGGCGATCTGACTCCCCGTGGCTTGCGGTCACGGGCACCAACGGCAAGACGACGGTGACGAGTCTCCTCGGGCATCTCCTGCAAACGGCAGGCGTGTCTGCAACCGTCGTCGGGAACATCGGAACTCCCGCCATCAGCATGGTCGATGAGGTGGGTCCCGCTGGCGCGCTCGTCGCCGAGGTCTCATCGTTCCAACTCGCCCTGGTCCGGGACTTCCACCCGCGTGTTTCCGTGCTCCTCAACATCACGCCCGATCATCTCGACTGGCACGGGAGCATCGAGAGGTATGCGCTGGACAAGTCACGCGTATTCGCGCGCCAGAACACCGAAGACACGGCGGTCATCGACCGTGACGATCCTGGTGCCGCGCGCATGATCGGAGCGGTCCGCTCGCAGGGTGTGCGGGTCGTGGAGGTCAGCATCGGGAGCGTTCCTGAAGGAGGAGCAGGCCTGGCGCCTGACGGGACGCTCACCCTCGACACGACCGCGGGTACCCTGAGACTCGTTCACCGCGATGAGCTGCTCCTCAAGGGAGACCATAACGTCAGCAACGCGCTGGCTGCCTCTGCCGCCGCCCACGCGTTCGGTGCTACGGCCGACGCGATCGCGACAGGTCTGCGCACGTTCGAGCCGATCGAACACCGGCTCGAGCCGGTGGGCGTCCTTCGCGGCATCGAGTACTTCAACGACTCGAAGGCGACCAACCCGGATGCCGCCCTCAAAGCGCTTGCGGCGCTGGCCGGGCGCGACCTGCTGATGCTGCTCGGTGGCAGGAACAAGGGTGCGCACTTCGGCGAGCTCGGACGGGCGATGGCGCGAGCCGGTGCCCGTGCGATCGTCTTCGGAGAAGCCGCCGAAGAGATCGCTGGCGACCTGCAGGCCACTGGCGTGGCGTTCGAGCGGGCCGACCGGCTGGCGGATGCGGTGCGGATGGCAGCCGGCCTTGCGAAGTCGGGCGGTGCGGTCGTGCTCTCGCCCGCCTGCGCGTCCTTCGACGAGTTCAGTGGGTATGCCGAGCGGGGTAGCGTCTTCCGCCGCCTCGTGAACGAGATGGCCGAGGGAGACGTGTGAGGTGAAGCAGCGCACCACATACGCAGGAGGCCCACTGCCGCGCTACCTCATGCTCGGGAGCATGCTCTTTCTGCTCTTCGGCGGCATGGTCATGGTCTACTCGGCATCCTCGGTCGCGGACTTCGTCAACCTGCAGGACAGCGCGTATCACCTCAAGCGACAGGCGATCGGCGCCTTGCTCGGCGGCGTTGCGCTGCTCGTTGCGATGGCGGTGGACTACCGCAAGGTACGCTGGGCGGGTCCGGCGATGTGGGGTGTCTCGGTACTCGGGCTCCTGCTCGTCCTGGCGCTCGGGGTGGGGAAGTGGGGGGCGACCCGCTGGCTCGATCTCGGTCCGTTCACGGTGCAACCCTCGGAGTTCGCCAAGCTCGGGTGTGTCATGGTCGCGGCACTGCTCCTGCAGCAGTACCGCTCGGGCAGGATCGACAGGGGAACGTTCTGGCGCAGGGTAGGTCTCGTAGTTGGCGTGGTGGTGCTGCTCGTCATGCTCCAACCCGACCTCGGCACCACGATCGCCATCGTGCTCTCCGTCTACCTCGCTCTTCTGATCGGGGGAGTCAGCCTCGGCCTGCTCGGGGGAGTCGCGCTGGGCGGTCTGGCCGGGATAGCCGGACTCGTCATGGTCGCGCCCTACCGCATGCGGCGGATCACGTCCTTCATCGACCCCTTTGCAGATCCCCAGGGAGCCGGCTACCAGTCCATTCAGGCGCTCTACGCGTTCGGCTCGGGCGGACTGGACGGAGTAGGCCTCGGGATGTCGCGACAGAAGTTCTTCTACCTGCCGGCTGCGCATACCGACTTCATCTTCGCTATCATCGGGGAGGAGCTCGGACTCATCGGGGCCCTGTCCGTTGTGGCCGCGTTCGCTGTGATGGCATACGCGGGTGTGCGGATCGCTCTCGGGGCGCGCGACGGTTACGGCCGGGTGCTCGCGGGCGGGCTTACCGCGATGCTGGTCACGCAGGCCGTCATCAACATGGGCGCGGTCACCGGATTGCTACCGGTGACCGGTATCCCGATGCCGCTCGTGAGCTCCGGTGGATCGTCGATGATCTTCACGATGCTGTGCATCGGCATCATACTGTCCGTTTCGACCTACGGAGGGCGCGCGGTGAGGCGCGAACGCTCCGGGAGCAGGGAGACCGCTGGTGCGAGTAGTGTTGAGCGGCGGCGGGACCGCCGGTCACATCTATCCAGCGTTGACGGTGGCAGATCGGTTGCGCGCCGACGGGCATGAGGTGAGCTTCGTCGGCACTCCGAACGGCCCAGAGGCCCGTCTCGCTCGTGAGGCGGGCCTGGTCTTCCACGCGATGCCGGCCCGGGGCTTCGACCGCTCCCGACCGCTCTCGCTCCTGACCGCCGTGCTCCAGCTCGCCTCGTCCGCGGTGCGCTCGTGGCTCCTGCTCGGCAGGCTGCGGCCGGGGGTGGTCGTAGGTTTTGGCGGCTACGTGTCGCTTCCGGTGGGAGCGGCTGCCGTCTTGAGACGCATTCCGCTCGTGCTACACGAGCAGAACTCTGTGCCGGGAATGGCCAACAAGGCGCTCTCGCGACGAGCATGCGCAGTGGGCGTGACCTACGAAGGCTCGGCGCGCTACCTGAAGCCGGGAACCCGGGCAGTGGTGACGGGGAATCCTGTGCGTGAGGCGATCCTTCGTGCGGACAGGGACTCGGGTCGTGTGTCTCTCGGCCTTCCGGACGATGCGGTGATCCTGCTCGTCTTCGGCGGGAGCAGGGGAGCTCGTCACATCAACGAGGCGGTCGTTGCCCTGCGCGACCGGCTTCTTGCCGACATGCGGGTGCACGTCGTCCACGTGGCAGGCCGAGATGAGGCCGCCTCAGTGCGAGAAGCCCTTCATCGCCAGGGAGGCGAGGAGGACGGGCGGTATCGGGTCGTCGACTACATCGAGGACATGGGTTCGGCGATCGCCGCCGCCGACGTCGTCGTCGCACGGGCGGGTGCGACATCGATCGCCGAGATCACCGCGATCGGCAGAGCCGCGGTCCTGGTGCCGTACCCGTACGCGACCGATGACCACCAGACGCTCAACGCCCGGGACGTGACCGAAGGGCAGGGCGCCGTGCTCGTTCCCGACAGCGAACTGGATTCGGACTCCTTTGCGGAGGCGTTGGACTCCCTGCTTCGAGACGAGACACGCCGGGAGAGCATGGCGTCCGCATCTCGCCGGCTCGGGGCACCCGATGCTGCGGAGCGTCTGGAACAACTCATACTAGGGTGTGCGCGGCACACGGAAGACGGAGACAAGCGGTGAGCAGTACGGCCTACGCACACTTCATAGGCATCGGTGGTGCCGGGATGAGCGGCATCGCGAGGGTCCTGCACGACCGCGGCATCGCTGTGACCGGCTCGGACCTGAGGGAGTCGCGGTACTCTCACGCACTGCGGGAAGCGGGCATATCCGTGGCGATCGGTCATGCGGCAGCCAACCTAGGCGAGCCCGAGGTCGTCGTTATCTCCTCGGCGATTCCGGATACGAACCCCGAACTCGTCGCGGCCCGGGAGCGCGGGCTGCCCGTGTGGCCGAGAGCTAAGATGCTGGCCCATCTGGCCGGAGAGCGTCGGACCATCGCGGTCGCAGGCACGCACGGCAAGACCACGACGAGTTCGATGGTCGCGACGATGCTGGCCGGTATGGAGCTGGACCCCACCTACCTCATCGGAGGCGAGGTGTGCGGATTCGGCACCAACGCTGCCTGCGGTACGGGCGATCACTACGTGGTCGAGGCCGATGAGTCGGACGGTTCCTTCCTGTACCTGGATCCGACCATCTCTGTGATCACCAACGTCGAGGCCGATCATCTCGACCACTACGGCACGTTGGCAGCGGTGGAGGAGATCTTCGGGCAGTTCGCTCGCCGTACCGCTCCGGACGGCGCGGTCGTCGTCTGCGCGGACGATGAGCGAGCGATGGCGGTAGCGCGCAGTAGCGGAGCCCGGATGGTCACGTATGGCTGTTCGGCCGAGGCCGATGTTCGCTGTGACGATCTCGTGCCGCAGGGAGCGGGTCACTCGTTCACCGTCAGGCTGCACGGCGGAGTGACGTGCGCGGCGTCGATCACAGTCCCGGGCACCCATAACGTCCTGAACGCGACGGCATCCCTCGCCGTCGCCTATGCTCTCGGTCTGGACGTCGCCGCCGCAGCAGGTGCCCTCGCGGGCTTTGCCGGTGTGAAGCGACGCTTCGATGATGTGGGCGAGGCCGGTGGAGTGCGGGTAATCGACGACTACGCTCACCATCCCACCGAGGTGCGGGCGACCCTGGCAGCCGCGCGGGCCGTGGGCGCCACGCGCGTGTGTGTCGTCTTCCAGCCGCACCGCTACTCCCGGACCGCGGCACTGGCGACGGAGTTCGGTGCGGCCTTCGGCGACGCTGACCGCGTCATCCTCATGGAGGTCTACAGCGCAGGCGAGACGCCGATACCGGGCGTGACCGGCAAGACGATAGTCGAGGAGCTCTTGCTGGCTGACCCCCGTGCCCGCGTGACCTACCTGCCGCACCGTTCGGACATCCCTGCCTACCTCGCCCTTTCGTCGCGCGAGGGCGACCTTGTCATCACGATGGGAGCCGGTGACGTGACGGCTCTCGCCCCGGAGATCCTCCGTGCTTTGACGGACGAGACGGAGGTCATCAGGTGACTCTGGCGCAGATCCACGAGCGCCTGGCTCGCCAGCTGAGCGGGCCGGTCCGGCGTGACGAGCCGATGGCGAGGCATACCACGTATCGCATCGGCGGTCCGGCGGCCCTCCTCATCGTGTGCGACACGATCGCGGACCTCTCCGGCGCCATCGCTCTGTTGCAGGACGAGGGGATGGCGTGGACCGTGCTCGGCAAGGGGAGCAATGTCCTCGTTTCCGACGATGGCTACGATGGCGCGGTCATCATCCTGGGCAAGGAGTTCAAACGGCACCGTACCGAGGGCGAGCAGGTCCGCTCCGGTGCGGGCGTGATACTCGCTGGGCTCGTCCAGGACGCGTATTCTCGTGGTCTTTCCGGGATCGAGTTCGCGGTCGGGATTCCCGGGACCGTTGGCGGGGCGCTCGCGATGAACGCGGGATCGAGGGACCAGTGGATCGGCGAGCGGGTCGAGTCGGTCACCCTGTACGTTCCGGGTGATGGTCTGGCGGTACTGCGCGGCCCCGAGATCGAGTGGGGGTACCGGTCGAGCGGCCTGCCC
>JAHYJI010000141.1 GCA_019429145.1 Coriobacteriia bacterium
CATACAGCGCCTCGGCGGGCGTCATTCGCATCTCGCGGACGGCGAGGGCGATACAGAACGGCATGGACGTGACGTACGAACTGCCCGGGTTGCAGTCGGTGGCGAGCGCGACCGTCACGTCGGCCTCCAGCAGCGCCCGTGCGTCCGGATAGGGTCCGCGTGTCGAGAAGTCCGCCCCGGGGAGCAGCGTAGCCACCACGCCCGAATCTCGTAGCGCGCCGATGTCGTCGTCGGTCAGATGCGTGCAGTGATCCACGCTCGCCGCCCCGAACTCAGCCGCAAGCTGCACGCCGGGCCCGTGCTCGAGCTGGTTGCCGTGCAGCCGCGGCAGCAGACTCGCCGAGACCCCTGCCGCCAGCACGGCCCGGGTCTCCTCCTCGTCAAAGGCGCCGGTGTCGCAGAAGACGTCGATCCAGCGCGCGAGCGGCGCGCAGGCGTCCAGCATCTCGCCGCACACGAGGGCGACGTACGCCGCGCGATCGTGCGCGAACTCGGCAGGAACGACGTGTGCACCGAGAAAGGTGGTCTCATCGGTGAACTCGCATGCGACCTCCAGGAGCTTCACCTCGTCGGCGACGGTCAGCCCGTAGCCGCTCTTGATCTCGACGGTGGTGGTGCCCAGCGAGAGCATCTCATCGGCGAGCCGGCGAGTGTTCGCACGCAACTCCTCGCACGTCGCTGCGCGCGTGGCAGCCACCGTCGTCATGATGCCGCCGCCCGTGTAAGGCTCGCCCGCCATCCGTGCGGCAAACTCCGCCGAGCGCTCACCCGCGAACACGAGGTGCGTGTGGCTGTCGACGAACCCGGGTACCACCGCGCGACCGCCAGCGTCTACCCGCTCATCGGCCGCGGGTGCGGCAGTGGCCGCTCCGGCCCACGCGATCCGCCCGTCCTCGATGACGAGCGCCGCTTCTCGCAGGATGCCGAGCGCGCTGCCGTCGCCCAGCGTGCGGTCGTTCGTGACCAGCTCGCCGATGCCGGTGATGAGTGTGGATCTCACCGCTCACCCTCCCGCATCGGAATCCTGACTCCCCGCTCCTCGGCTACCTCGAGCGCCTGATCGTAGCCGGCGTCCGCGTGTCTGATGACGCCCATCCCGGGGTCGTTCGTGAGCACGCGTGCGAGCTTCTCCGCCGCGAGCGAGGTACCGTCGGCAACGCTCACCTGCCCGGCGTGGAGCGAACGTCCGATCCCCACTCCCCCGCCGTGATGGAACGAGACCCACGAGGCCCCGGAGGCGACGTTCACCAGCGCGTTGAGCACCGGCCAGTCCGCGATGGCGTCGCTTCCGTCGAGCATCGCCTCGGTCTCGCGGTAGGGCGAGGCCACCGAGCCGCAGTCGAGATGATCGCGCCCGATGACGATCGGCGCCTTGAGACGACCGTCGGCCACCATCTCGTTGAAGCGTAGCCCGGCCCGGTCGCGCTCTCCGTAGCCGAGCCAGCAGATGCGGGCGGGCAGCCCCTGGAACGCGATCTTCTCGCGCGCATGGCCGATCCAGCGATGCAGCGCGGCGTTATCGGGGAAGAGCTCGAGCACGGCCTCATCGGTGGCGGCGATGTCGGCAGGGTCGCCGGAGAGCGCCGCCCACCGGAACGGGCCCTTGCCCTCGCAGAAGAGCGGCCGGATGTAGGCGGGTACGAACCCGGGGAACTCCCAGGCCCGACCATACCCGCCGAGTTCGGCCTCCTTGCGGATGGAGTTGCCGTAGTCGAATACCTCGGCTCCGGCGTCCATGAAGCCCACCATCGCCTCGACGTGCCGCGCCATCGACTCGCGGGCGCGCTCGGTGAACTCATCGGGCGAGCGCTCGGCGTACTCGTGCCACTCGGCAACGCTCACGCCGAGGGGGAGGTAGGCGAGCGGGTCGTGCGCCGAGGTCTGGTCGGTCACGATGTCCACCTCGACACCTCGCCGTAGAAGCTCGGGCAGCACGTGGGCGCAGTTGCCCTCGAGCCCGACGCTCAGCGGACGCCGCTCGCGCTTCGCGGATTCGACGCGTACTACTGCGTCGTCGAGGTCCGACGTCCACTCATCCAGATAGCGGGTCTGCACGCGGCGCTCGAGCCGGGTGGCGTCGACTTCGACAACGAGCACGACGCCGTCGTTCATGGTGACGGCGAGCGGCTGCGCACCACCCATCCCGCCGCATCCACCCGTGACGGTGAGCGTACCGCGAAGCGAGCCGCCGAACCGCTTCTCCGCGACGGCGGCGAACGTCTCGTACGTGCCCTGCACGATGCCCTGGGTCCCGATGTAGATCCACGAGCCCGCAGTCATCTGCCCGTACATCATCAGTCCGAGCTGCTCGAGCCGCCTGAACTCCGGCCACGTCGCCCAATCGCCCACGAGATTGCTGTTCGCGATCAGCACACGGGGCGCCCACTCGTGCGTCTGCATGACGCCGACGGGGCGGCCGGACTGCACGAGCATCGTCTCATCGTCGGCGAGGGTGCGGAGCGTGCGGACGAGAGCGTCGAACGACTTCCAGTCGCGGGCAGCCTTTCCGGTGCCGCCGTAGACGACAAGTTCGTCGGGGTGCTCGGCAACCTCGGGGTCGAGGTTGTTCATCAGCATGCGCAGCGCCGCCTCCTGCTGCCAGCCCCGCGCACTGAGCTCAGTGCCTTGCGGCGATCTCACCGGACGCGCACCCGTGCTCATGACGCTCCCCCTCTTCTCGACACCGCCACGGTCGCACTCATTCCAGC
>JAHYJI010000025.1 GCA_019429145.1 Coriobacteriia bacterium
GGTTGGTTGGGGGCATTGTACCGCGCTTCAGCGCGGAAGCACCCCGTATCGACCATCGGGGTAGCGAGTGAGATAGCCCCGGGATTCCAGTGTGCCGAGCGTTCGTATCGTCTGCACGATATCCAGGTCGTACGCGCGCGCGATGTCGTCCGGACGCATGGGCGTGGCCGTCAAACCGGTGAGCAAGCGATCGGTACAGTGCGCCGGGACCTCGGTCTGTGCCTCGTAGCCGAGCTCCTGGGCGAGATCAGCCACGTCTGTGATGGGCGGAGCACCCTGGCGTATGAGGCGGTTGGCGCCCCGGCACTCGGGCGCGAGGATCGAGCCGGGGACGGCGAAGACCTGCCGCCCGATATCGAGTGCATGATCCGCCGTGGTGAACGTTCCGCTCGGAAGACCGGCTTCGACAACGAGTACCGCGACAGACAGCGCCGCTATCAGGCGGTTGCGACGGACGAACGACCAACGCCTCGGGTCGGTGCCCCACGGGGCTTCCGAGATCACGGTCCCGCGAAGCCGCATCTCGGACAGGGTGGGCGATGCACGTCGTGGATAGTCGACATCGGCGCCGCACGGCAGGACGGCCACGGTGGGCCCATCGACCGAAAGCGCGGCCCGGTGTGACTCGAGATCACACCCGATAGCTGCACCGGAGACCACGGGGAGCCCGTTCGAGGCCGCCCAGCCGGCGAACCTGCGTGCGCAAGCCAGACCGTACGGTGTCGCCCGCCGTGAGCCGATGACGGCAAGACCCCCGCCGAGCAGGTCCGGGTCACCGTAGCCGTAGAGGAACTCGGGAGGATCCGGGAGGTCCTCGAGCTCGAACGGGTACCCGTCCTCACCACGCTGCAGGCACCACCTTGCAGATGCGCTCATCGAAGGTCCTCCCGTCTGAATGCAGACGCTTCCATCACGTGGTCAACGGTCACCACGGCAGACTCCTCCAGATCGGCGATGGTGCGGGCCACACGCATGAGTCGGGTCACGGCACGGCCGGACAGGTGGCTCTGCCTACCGAGATCGCCCAGAGTCTGACGTGTCAGCGCATCGAAGTGACAGCCGGCGAGGAGTTCCGCGCCGCTCAGCCGGGCGGCGAGCGGACGACCGGCAGCGCGGGCATGTCGGCGCGCTGCACACACCCTCGCCCGAACGCGGGCGGAGGGTTCGGCCGATGAGCTGCGCACGAGTGCCGCGGGGTCTATGCGCTCGACAGTGACCGCCATGTCGATGCGATCCATGAGTGGGCCACCGATCCGGCCCTGATACCGTTGCACGGCTGCTTCAGGACAGCGGCACACCTTGACCGGGTCACCGAGGTAGCCACAGGGACAGGGGTTGGCGGCCGCGATCAGCGTGAACCGTGCGGGGAATCGCAGTCGTCCCTCGGCACGCACGAGCGCGACCCATCCGTCCTCCATCGGCTGGCGAAGAGACTGCAGGGCCGAGGGTGCGAACTCGGGCAACTCGTCGAGAAAGAGCACGCCGTTGTGAGCAAGACTCACCTCACCGGGACGGGGCGGCGAGCCTCCTCCCACAAGCCCTGCAAGCGACGCGCTGTGGTGCGGAGCCCTGAAGGGTCTGCTGCCCGACAGAGCAGGTGTCTCGTCGAGACCCGCCACGGAGTGTATGAGAGCCGTCTCGATGCGCTCCTCACCTTCAAGGGGCGGCAGGATAGGACCCAGACGGCGGGCGAGCATGGTCTTCCCGGACCCCGGCGGACCGATCAGCAGCAGGTTGAGTCCTCCCGCCGCTGCGATCTCAAGCGCTCTGCGTGCCGTGTCGAGACCGGACACCTCCGCGAGGTCGGGATCCGGTCCGGTACCCGGGCGCGAGGAGCGTACCCGGGGTGCAGACTCCTCGAGCGTGAGTCTGCCGAGTGACGAGATACCCCGGTACTCCAACTCCGGCAGGCCGGCAGCCAGATGACAGGATTCGAGGGGTCCGAGCAGGACCACCCGATCCCTGCGGGCGCCCAGCGCGTGCGCGAGCATGCCGGGTACCGGGCGCACGGCTCCGTCGAGCGACAGCTCGCCGACGGCCCGACGCCCCATCCACAGTCGGGCGGGTATCTGCCCGGTCGCTGCCAGCACGGCAAGCGCGATCGGGAGGTCGAACCCGGTTCCATGCTTGCGCAAGGGACCCGGCGCGAGGTTCACGACGACCCGGGCGTTAGGGAAGCGGAAGCCCGTCGACCTCAGCGCGGAGCGTACGCGCTCTCGCGCCTCGAGCACTGCCGTGTCTCCAAGACCGACGATCGAGAAGCCCGGAAGACCGGACGAGACGTCCACCTGGACCTCGACCGGCGCCGGCTCAGTGCCGACCAGGGTGGTCGTGCCCACCGTGGCCTGTCCGTACACCTGTGTCACGCCGTGAAGGCGGCGCGATGGTGTCGGAGCAAGGCACGGTCCTCCGCGATCGGGCGGATCGCGATCACGTCGAAGCGGACCTCGGCGTCATCGAGCCCCGCATGTGCCAGGTAATGGCGGGCGATCCTGACCAACCTGCGCTGCTTGGTAGGAGACACAGCCTCCTCCGGGGTACCGGCTGAAGCGGTCTTTCGTGTCTTGACCTCGACGATGACGAGCGTCACTCCGTCGAGTGCGACGATGTCGACCTCGCCTGACGGACATCGCCAGTTGCGTTCGACGACGGTGCACCCCGTCCGCTCCAGATACGCTGCAGCTGCGTCCTCTCCCCGCTTGGCCGTCTCTTCTCGTGTCATCGCTCCCCCTTTCGGGGCGAGCATGGCACGCGGGTAGAAACAGGACCTTACCGTGCTCTATCCGTTCAGAACAGCGTGGGAGTGTCGCCGCACGGACCGAAGGAGCGCCGGTGAAGCGGGCACACGCCGTGTACTGCGATCGCCTCGAGGTGTTCGGCGGTGCCGTACCCTTTGTTCACCTCGAAGGCGTACTCGGGGTAGTAGGTTGCGAGATCGCACATGAGGTGGTCCCGAGCGACCTTCGCAAGAACCGAGGCAGCAGCAACAGCCGCTACCGAGGAGTCACCCTTGACCACCGGGGTCTCCGGGATGGCGAGCCCGATTCGCAGTCCGTCGGTGATCGCGTGATCGGCGGACGGCGTGAGACGAGAGAGCGAGAGTTCCATCGCCCGGTGCACGGCACGCGTCATGCCGAGTGCATCGGCGACGTGCGCGGGCACGTGGGCCACCGCACACGTAACGGCAACGGAGTCGATCGCGACTGCGAGTCCCTCCCGCCGGCGAGGAGTCAGTTGTTTGGAGTCGTTCAGTCCCTCGATGCGGGCATCCGGTGGAAGCACCACTGCCGCAGCGGTCACCGGTCCGGCAAGTGCACCGCGACCGACCTCGTCAAGCCCTGCGATGCGCAGCCATCCGTCGGCACGGAGGCGATCTTCGAGCGAGTGAAGGCGGTCTAGACGCTCGGACTCGGTGTTGTGCCGATCGAGTCGGCGGCGGGCGGCTTCAACGGCCTGTCTGACGCCCGGACGGGCGTCAGACTCGTGCAGGTCGATGAGGGCAGGCAGGACATCAACGGACGCGTGCCCAAGCGCGGCTCGTACCTCGGCGACGCTCGATGGTGCCCGGGCCACTGGTTTCCTTCCGCTGGGTCGGCACGAGTATACCCGCATACGACAACGACCCCGGCGGGTGCCGGGGTCGTTGTGTGCGGTACGTGATTGGTCCTAGTAGGACTTCTCCTTGAGGCGAGCGGACTTGCCCACCTTGTCTCGCAGGTAGTAGAGCTTGGAGCGGCGTACCTTGCCCCGGCCGGTAACCTCGATCTTGACGATCTTGGGCGAGTGGACCGGGAAGGTGCGCTCGACGCCAACCGCGAACGAGATCTTGCGTACCGTGAAAGTCTCTCGATTGCTGGATCCGTGGCGGCGAATGACGCGCCCCTCGAATACCTGGACGCGCTCCCGGGTTCCCTCGACGACACGGTAGTGAACCTTGATGTTGTCGCCGACCCCGAAGGCCGGAAGATCGTCGCGGATCTGCTGCTGTTCGATGGCTCGAATGGTGTCCATGAGTGTCCTCGGTCGTTGTAGAACGGTCAGGCGCCGTTCAGGCGCAAGGCGAAAGTATAGACTACCCGTTCCGCGCTATGCAAACCCCGAACGGGAGAGAATCTCTAGCGCAGGGCGGAGATGCGTGCGATCGGCCAGTAGATGGAGAATGCCCTGCCTCTGACGAGTGACTCGTTGATGGGCCCCATGAAGCGACTATCTCCGGAGTTAGGACGGTTGTCACCCATGAGCCACACCTGGTCGTCGGCCAGCGTGAGAGGGAGCGGAACGGTTCCCGGGTCACTGACCTTGCCGTGGACGTAGGGCTCGCTGACGGGTTCGCCGTCGACGACGACGGCGCCATCGCGTATGTCGACGGTCTGTCCGCCCGTCGCGATAACGCGCTTGATGAGCTGCGGGTGGCGACCGGTCGGATCGTCGAAGACCACGATCTCGCCGACGCGGGCCTCGCGGAAGCGGAACGAGACCTTCTCGGCAAGGACGCGGTCGTTTGTCATGATAGTCGGCTCCATCGAGCCGGTCGGGATCACGAACGGCTGGATGACGAAGGTCTTGATCCCCTGGGCAAGCAGGAACGCGAGCGCGATCATGATCGCCGTCTCGAGAAGCCAACGGCCGAAGTGGGTGCCGGAGTCTTCCTGCGTCGATTCGCTGGTCGGTACGGACATGTTCGGCTCAGTCACGGTCATGACTCCCTTCGAGCACGTCGTCTACGAGCGCTCGCTCCTCATCGGACAGATCGGCATGGTCGAGCAGATCAGGTCGTGTCAGGGCTGTTCGGACCAGCGCCTGCCGGCGACGGTATTCGGCGATTCGTGCGTGGTTCCCGCTCAAGAGCACCTCGGGAACGCTCATGTTCTCGAAGGTTGCAGGACGAGTGTACTGAGGATACTCGAGAAGTCCCTCGGAAAACGACTCATCCGCTGTGGATTCTTCGTGACCGAGCACCCCGGGCAGAAGTCGCGTCACCGCATCGATGACGACCATCGCCGGGAGCTCCCCTCCCGTCAGTACGTAGTCACCGATCGACAAACGAAGGTCGGCGAGTTCGAAGACTCGTTCGTCGAAGCCCTCGTAACGCCCGCAGACGAAGATGATCCGCTCGGCAGCCGAGAGTTCGTGGGCGGCCTGCTGCGTGAACCGGTCGCCGCCCGGCGTCAGGAACACGACGAGCGCCGTCCCCGGCCCGAGGTCCTGCACGGCACGGACCGCCCTGAAGAGGGGCTCGGGCCGCATCACCATGCCCGGTCCGCCGCCGTAGGGGTAGTCGTCGGTGCTCCGATGGCGGTCCTCGGTGAACTCCCGCAGGTCGTGAACGCGCAGCTCGAGAATGCCACGCTCGCGCGCGAGCCCGACCATGGAGGCCGACATCGGTTCTTCGAGCATCTCCGGGAAGATGGTGATGACGTCGACGATCACGCTCGGTCACCGTCCTCTTCGATGAGTCCAGGGAGGAGACGTACCGTCGCTGCGCGCTGGTCGTCATCGATCTCGAGTACCACGTCATCTATCACCGGTACGAGCACCTCTCCAAACGGCCCGTCTGCGAGTACCCACACGTCGTTCGCGCCGGTGCGGATGACGTCGACGACGGTTCCGAGCAGACCGCGTCTGGTGTCGGTGACCGTCAGGCCGATGTCGTCCTCCGGCACCTCGCTCCACCCTTCCGGCAGGTCCTCCGGGCGTGCAACCAGCGTTCTGCCCCGCAGGACCTCGGCGTCCGCACGGTTCGAGAAGCCGCTCAGCTTGACCAGCGGGCCCTTGGGTCCGGGCCTCACCGACTCGACCGAAGACTGCAGTGGTCCTGCGGGAGGCGGTACGACCCAGACCGGGAGGTTCTCGGGAATGGAGAAGGGAGGACCGGCGGCCACCGCCACCGAGACCTCCCCGTTCAAACCGTGGACCTTCACGATCCGCCCCACTGGGACGAAGGTCGCATCACTCATGGCGCCTACCCGAGCACCTCCACGTCCACGTGCTCGCCCGTGGTGCCAGCAGATGCGCGCGCGAGCGTACGGATCGCCTTGATGATCCTGCCCTGGCGCCCGATCACCTTGCCGACGTCATCGGGATGGAGCGAGATCTCGTAGGCGACCGAGTCGCCAGATACCCGCTTGGCGATGTCGACCGAGTCCGGGTTCTCGACAAGCGAGGTGACGAGGAATCGAACGAGAGCTTCGGTATCGGCGGATTGCGTCATGGTCGCGCTACTCGGCGGCCTCGGCCGGCTCCTCGCTGGAAGCGGCCTCGGCCTCCTCGGCGGGAGTTTCCTCGGCAGGAGATTCCTGTGCTGCAGGCTCCTCGGCGGGGGTGGCAGCTGCCTCAGCGGCTGCATCGGCCTTCGCCTGGGCCTTCTTTGAGAGCTTCGGCCCCTTGGCCGGTGCGGCCGTCTCGGGGTTCTTAGCGATCTCGTAGAGCTTGGCGACGGTCTCGGTCATCTGAGCGCCCTTGCCGAGCCACTCATCGGTGCGCTCGACATCGAGCTCGATGTGACTGGGCTCCGTACGCGGGTTGTACCGGCCGAGGATCTCGATGAAGCGCCCGTCACGCGGGGACCGTGAGTCAGCAGCGACGATGCGGTAGAAGGGGGCCTTCTTCGCACCAGCGCGGGCAAGACGGATCTTGACTGCCAAAAGTTCACCTCCGGGTAAGGTGGCCGGATGCGGCCACACGCACGCAAAACGATTGCCCATGATACGCCATACCCCCGTAGGGGTCAAAACACTGCTCCCGGGGCCGAATCCGTGCCCGGTGCGCTCAGAACGGGGGCTGCATTCCGCCCGGGAGTCTGAACTTGCCACGCCGACCCTTACCTGCTCCACCCGCCTGAAACTGCTTCATGAGCTTCTTAGCGGCCTGGAACTGCTTGACCAGCTGGTTGACGTCGTAGACGGTCACGCCGGCACCACGGGCGATGCGTTCGCGCCGGGAGCCGTTCAGCAGCTTCGGGTTTGCGCGCTCCTGCGCGGTCATCGACTGTATGATCGCGGCAACCCGGTCCATCTGGCGCTCGTCGATCTCGGCCCCGTCGAGCTCTCTTGCGATCTGGCCGGCGCCCGGAAGCATCTTGAGCATACTGCCGATGCCGCCCATCTTCTTGACCTGGCGAAGCTGGTTCAAGAAATCGTCGAATGTGAACTCGGCGCGTCTGAGGCGCTCCTCCATCTCCTCGGCCATCTCTGTGTCGGCGGTCTCTGCCGCCTTCTCGATGAGAGACACCATGTCCCCCATGCCGAGGATCCGCTTGGCCATGCGGTCGGGATGGAACTGCTCCAGGGCGTCGAGCTTCTCCCCCACGCCCGCGAACATGATCGGCTTGCCGGTGACGTGCTTGACCGACAGTGCCGCGCCACCCCGGGCATCGCCGTCGAGCTTGGTGACGATCACCGCATCGAAGTCGACGCGCTCCGAGAAGGCCTGTGCCGCCGTCACGGCATCCTGACCGGTCATCGCATCGACGACCATCAGGATCTGATCGGGCCGGACCGCATCTTTGATCCGGGCGGCCTCGGTCATCATCTCTTCGTCGACGTGCAGTCTGCCGGCGGTGTCGATGATGACGACGTCGCGCATCTGGGCGACGGCTTCCTTGACGCCTGCCCGGGCGATCTCGACCGGATCGGAGGATTCGCCGCGGTATACGGGGATGTCGAGTTCGCGGCCGAGCGCTTCGAGCTGATCGATCGCGGCAGGCCGGTAGACGTCGCCGGCGACCAGCAGCGGCCGTTTGCCCTGCTTGCGCATGAGGTTGGCAAGCTTTGCACTCGCGGTGGTCTTTCCCGAGCCCTGCAGACCAACGAGCATGACCACGCCGGGGATCCGGCCGGTGAACACGAGGCGTGCATCGGTCCCCCCGAGAAGCTCGGTCAGCTCCTCTAAGACGATGCGTATGACCGTCTGACCGGGAGTGAGACTCTTGGCCACGTCTGCACCGACTGCCCGCTCGCGGACGCGGGCGACGAACTCCTTGACGACCCGGAAGTTGACATCGGCCTCGAGAAGCGCGAGCCGGATCTCGCGCATGGCGGCGTCGACGTCGGCGTCGGACAGACGTCCCTTGCCGGTCAGGCCGGCGAAGACCGTCTGCAGTCGTTGCGACAGGTTCTCGAACATGTACGGGCTCCTCTCGAGTCCGTCGAGGCTAGTGCGGGAGACGGCGTCAGTCAACCATACCGATGCGTGTGACGGGTGTGTAGCGAAACACGAGTCGTCCGGAGATAGCCGACAGCGGCACCGTACCGAAGAACCGGCTGTCGAGCGAGACCGGGCGGTTGTCGCCGAGTACGTAGACGTGTCCTTCCGGGACGACGATCTCGGCGTCCGAGCGGTCGCTGTCGGAGACGAGCACGTCTGCGTCCAGTTCCTGCCAGGCCCCGTTAAGTATCACGCGCCCGGATTCGATACGGACCGTGTCGCCCGGAACCGCCACTACCCGTTTGATCAGCTGTCGGCCGACGCGGTCGGGCGGGCCGAAGTCCTCGATGTGGACGACATCACCGTGCATGGGTTCACCGTAGCCGCGGGTCACCAGTACGCGGTCCCCGTGCTGAAGCCCGGGCAGCATCGAGTCGCCGTCGACGCGCAGGGTCGCGTACGCGATCCAGAAGACCGCCACCAGCAGCGCGAGCACTATGACGAGGGGGACCACCAGTCTGCGTGCAACGCGGTCTCCGCGACCCGGCGGACCGAACACCGCCACGCTAGCCTCGTCCCACAAGTGCGCGCGCGAACTCGTCCGGAACGAACGGCTTGAGGTCGTCGGCTGACTCGCCAACACCGATCCGCACGATCGGCAGGCCGAGTTCACGGACGACCGCCACGGCGATGCCACCCTTGGCGGTCCCGTCAAGCTTCGTGAGGACAAGCCCGTCGAGGTCGAGCGCCGCGTGGAACTCGCGCGCCTGCGACAGACCGTTCTGGCCCGTGGTGGCGTCCATCACGAGCAGGCTCCTGACGGGCGCGTCACTCTCACGTTTCGCGATGCGCTGGACCTTCTGGAGTTCGCGCATGAGGTCTGCCGAGGTGTGGAGGCGACCGGCGGTGTCGATCAGTGTCAGGTCCGGGCGGGTCTCGTTGGCCTGCTTGACCGTATCGAAAGTCACTGCCGCGGGATCGGCCCCGCGCTCCCGGCGGACGACGGGCACGCCCGCCCGCTCGGCCCAGATGTCGAGTTGCTCGACGGCGGCAGCCCGGTAGGTGTCGCCTGAGCCGAGGAGTACGCTCCGACCCGCGCGAGCGGCCTCGGTCGCGATCTTGCCGACGGTAGTGGTCTTCCCCGTGCCGTTGACCCCGACGACCAGGACCACGACCGGACCCTCGGCGAGGAGGTCAGCGGCGTCGGAATCGAACTCCCGGGCCAGTTCGCCGGCGAGGTGATCGAGGACTGCCGCTGCATCGGGAAGCGCCTGACGGGCGGCGCTGTCACGAAGACGATCGACGATCTCGGTCACCGCAGTAGCCCCGATGTCGGCTCCGACCAGCGTGTCTTCGAGGTCCTCCCAGAACTCGTCGTCGAGGTCCGGGCCCTTGCGCAGGAGAACGTTGAGCTGCCCTTCCAGCCGCTCGCGGCTCTTGGTGAGTCCTTCGGAGACCCGTCTATACCAGGGCGTGGCCATCGGCGGCCTCCTCGGTGACATCGCGGTCGAGCTTCTGGCTCACGACCTTACTGACGCCATCGGCCTGCATCGATACGCCGTAGAGCACGTCAGCCATCTCCATGGTACGACGCTGGTGTGTGACGATGATGAACTGCGTGTGGGTACGCATCGTGTCGGTGAAGGCGATGAAGCGTCTGAGGTTGGTGTCGTCCAGCGCGGCCTCGACCTCATCGAGGATGTAGAAGGGGCACGGGCGAGTGCGGTAGACGGCGAACAGGAGCGCTAGTGCCGTAAGCGACTTCTCCCCGCCGCTCATCAGCGACATCTTCGAGAGCTTCTTGCCCCGGGGCTGGGCGATGACCTCGACGCCCGTCGCCTCGGGGTCGTCGGGATCCGTGAGCTCTAACGAGGAGTGCCCGCCCGGGAAGAGAACGGCGAACACTTCCTGGTAATGGTTGTCCACCTGTTCGAATGTCTCGAGGAACCGGTCGCGGATCTTGCGATCGATCGCCGCGACGATCTTCTGCAGCGCCTGGCGGCTGGCGACGAGGTCCTGGATCTGATCGTTCATGAAGTCACGGCGTGACCTGAGCGCCTCGAACTCCTGCATGGCGACCGGGTTGACGGGTCCCATGTTCTCGATGCGCTTGCGCAGCGCGTGTGCGCGGTCCTCGGCCGAGCGCCGCTCGTCGAGCGGCTCGTGCTCCAGCGCGCGTTCCAGGGGCACGCCATACTCCTCGACGATGCGCGCCACCGCGGCGTTGACCTGCACCTCGAGCTGGCCCTTCTCGACGCGGATGTCGCTCATCACCGACGATTGCTCGTCGATCACCGCTTGCATCTCGCGAACACCGTCCTGCGCCTCGTGGATGGTGGTGCGCAGCGACTCGGAGTCGGCCTGCTCGAAGTGGGCGCGGTCCTTGAGGCGTACAGCCCAGTGCTCCGCGCGCTCCAGGAGCGCGGTGTAGAGGTCGTGGACCGGCTCGATCCTCTCGCGCAACAGTTCGAGGGCGGCTTCGGTCTGGCCGCTCTGTGCCACGGTGTTGGCCAGCTCGGTCAGTTCCGAGGTGATTGCACCGATCTGCCGCTTCAGGTGCACCTCGCGCTCGGACACGGTGGCGATGTCGACCTGACATGCGGAGAGGCGCTCGTTGATCGCCGCCTCGCTCCTGAAGCGCGAATCGCGCTGCTCCCGGGAGGCGGTGGCTTCCTCGTCAAGCTGTTCCAATTCCACGACCGCAGCTTCGATCTGCTGCTTGATCGAGTCGATGCCCGGAGCGTCCTTCTGGACGCGGGCCTCTATCTCCTCGCGTCGGCTGGCGATGGTAACCGCTTCAGCGTCGTGTGAGGTGAGCGCCTGTTCGAGGCGACCGATCTCCTCGCGAAGCGAGTCGTGCTCGCCGGAAAGCTGTGCGATCTTCTGCCCCAGCTCCAGCGCGTCCTGCTGGGCGGCTGCAACCGCCTCCTCGGCCGAGGAGGCGCTGGCCTCTGAGTCGCCGACGGCGACGTCGAGGGCGCCGACCTCGTCCTCGAGCTCGGTGATACGCCTCTTGCGCGTCAGTACGCCCGCGCCGTCAGTCGCGACCACGCGCCCCACGGTGACCTTCCCTCCGGGCCATGCGATAGCGCCGGCAGGTGTGGCGAAGCGTGCACCGGTCGAGTCGGAACGCAACGCTTCGACGGCTTCGGGCAGCGACTCGACTACGAAGACGTCTCCGAGCAGCGCTGCAAGCGCAGGTTTGAGCGATTCATCGCACTCCACGAGGTCGATCAGGGGGGTACCGATCGCCGAGGGTGTGCGCGTACGGGTCGCGGTGCCGGATACGGGTATCAGCGCGAGTTCACCCTCGCTCTGTGTCGCGGCCTTCTGCGCGATGTCGGCTGCGGCGTCCACATCGTCAACGAGCACCGCGAAGAGGTCGGTGCCGAGCAGGTGCTCCAGGAGACGCTCGTACTCGGCCGGAACGCGTATGCGCTCTGCGAGGGGCCCGACGAATCCGGGAAGGTCCCGCTGGCGGGAGAGTGCCCACGCAAGCGCGGGCGAGGCTGACTCGAACGCACGGTCGACCTCGCCGAGTGCGCGGACTTCGGCACGCGCCGAAGTGAGCTGCTCGCGAACCTCTGCCAGCTCCTTTCGGCGCGAGGCCAGCACGCGCACACGCTTGTCGACGTCGCTGTCGGCAAGCGTACGGAGCTTTCGGGTCCGGGTGAGGTCCTCTTCAAGCTGCTCCAGGCGCGTTCGGCGGCTGGAGAGCGTGGACGCCACGGTCTGCCGTTGGTCGGCGAGGGTGATAAGGCGCTCGGCGAGCAGGTCGACCTCGAGACGGTACGCAGAGACGGACTGCTCGAGAACGGAGACTTCGATGCGCAAGTCATCGGCGGCCTTGCGCTTACGGCGGATCTCTCCGGTGATCTGCGCGAGGGCGTCGTCCGCCGCCATGCGCTCCTTCTTGGTGGTCTCGGTTTCCCGCCTGAGCTCGCCGAGCTGGGAGTAGAGGGCCCCGAGCCGCGCGTCGGTCTCGACGCGTTCCTCGGTAAGGCGCTGGAGTTCGATCGTGCGGGACTCGGACCGGGTCTGCGCCTGGTAGAGCTTGGCCCGCAGGTCGCTCAGACGCTCGATGAGGTTCTTGCCCTTCTCCTCGAGCAGGAGAAGACCCGAGTTGATCCGCTCGAGGATCGACTGCAGTCTGCGGCGTTGCTCGGACAGGTCGCCGACAAAGAGCCCCTTCTCCTCGAGAAGCGCCTGGAAGGTCATGAGCTCCCGCTCCTTCTCGGCGAGGCGGTAGCGCGTCAGCTCGATCTCGGCGTCCTGCTCCTTCTCACGCTTGCCGAGGACCTCCCACGTCTTCTGCAGCTGGCGAAGATCATCGACGGCGAGCGCGGTCTCGACCGCAACCAGCTCCTCGCGTATCTCGGCGTGCTGGGCGGCGCGAGACGCCTGACGCTGCAGAGGACGGAGCTGCCGATCGATCTCTGCGGAGATGTCGCGAGCCCGTTCCAGGTGAGCATCCATGGCCGAGAGTTTGCGCAGGGCGCGCTCGCGCCGCTTCTTGTGCTTCAGGACGCCGGCGGCTTCCTCGATAAGCGCCCTGCGCTCCTCGGGACGCGAGTTGAGGACCTCATCGAGCCGTCCCTGGCTGATGATCGAGTGGGTGTCGCGACCCAGCCCCGAGTCGTGAAGGAGCTCGTGTACGTCCATGAGCCGGCAGGGCGACTGATTGATGAGGTACTCGCTCTCGCCGCTTCTGAACATGCGGCGCGTGATGGTGACTTCAGTAAACTCGATGGGCAGTGTGCCATCCGAGTTGTCCAGCACCAGATCGACCTCGGCGATCCCGACCGGCTGGCGCGCGGAGGAGCCGGCGAAGATGACGTCCTCCATCGCCTGTCCTCGGAGACTCTTGGCTGACTGTTCGCCGAGGACCCACAGGACGGCATCGGAGATGTTCGACTTACCCGAACCGTTCGGACCGACGACGACTGTGACACCGGGTTCGAGAGAGAGCACTGTGCGGTCAGCAAAGGACTTGAAGCCTTTGAGTATGAGTGACCTCAGGTACAACGGTGACCTCTCGACTGAAGGGGTGCGGATCAGAGGGCGAGCGGCGCGCGAACGCAGGTGATTCTACCATAGAGCGGGGTCAGCGGCGTGTCCTGGAACGCCGGGTCTGTGCCGAAGAAATCCTGGTCAGAGCCTCGCGGGCGGCACCCATCTCGGCTTCCTTCTTGGTGGCGCCCACTCCCCTGCCATGCGCACGGCCGTCGACAGAGACTTCGGCGGTGAAGCTCATGGCGTGAGCGGGACCCTCCTGGGCGATGATCTCGTAGGCGACCTCGCCTCCTTCAGCCTGGACTATCTCCTGCAGGCGTGACTTGGGATGGTCGAGTTCGAGTGCGTCAAATGAGTCGAGGGAGATGCGCGGGCCAAGCGTCGAGATGACGAAGCGACGCGCCGAATCGAGGCCTCCGTCCAGATAGAGGGCGCCGACGAGCGCTTCGAAGGCATTCTCGAGTGCGGAACGGAGACCCCGTTGTCCGGTGCCCTGTTCGGACTGACCGAGAGCGATCAGCGATGCGAGACCCAGTTCCTCGGCGGCGCTGACCAGCGAGCCGCCCGATACGAGTGACGCTTTCAGCTTGGTCATCACGCCCTCGGGAAGTTCCGGGAAGCGACGGTAGATCTCGTCGACCACCACCAGACCGAGAACCGCGTCACCCAGGAACTCGAGTCGCTCGTAGTCCAGCTCCGAGGTGGCCTCGGGTGTCATGCTCGGGTGAGTCAGGGCGCGGGAGAGCAGCGAGCGGTCGGAGAACCGGTGCTCCACCAGCTTCTCCGCCCTGGCCAGTGTCGCCGCATCATGCGGGTTCTCCGGGGCCACGGTTCTCAGCTCCGCGCGATGATGAGGGTCGCGTTGTGTCCGCCGAACCCGAAGGAGTTGGTCATGACGGCGTCGACGCGCTGGTGGCGTGCGGTGTTGGCGACGTAGTCAAGGTCGCACTCGGGGTCAGGCTCATCAAGGTTGATGGTGGGCGGGAGGAAGTCACGTTCGAGGACCAACGCACACGCGACCGCTTCGACCGCTCCCGCACCGCCAAGAAGGTGTCCGGTCATAGACTTGGTGGAGGAGACCGGCGGCGCGTCGGTGCCGAACACGGTCTTGACCGCGCGTGTCTCGATCACGTCACCCTGCGGTGTCGACGTGCCGTGGGCGTTGATGTATCCGATGTCCGCGGGTGCCAGACCTGACTGGTCCAGCGCGTGGAGCATCGCGCGTACCGCACCGTCGCCCGACGGCTCGGGTGCGGTGATGTGATAGGCGTCCCCGGTCGCACCGTATCCGACTACCTCGCCGTAGATGCGCGCACCGCGCGCCACGGCGCGCTCGCGCTCCTCGAGAACGACGACCCCGGATCCTTCGCCCATCACGAAACCATCCCGACCGGCATCGAAGGGACGTGAGGCGCGCACGGGCTCATCGTTACGTGTGGAAAGCGCGCGGGCGGCCGCAAAGCCGGCGACACCCAGGGGTGTGATGGCCGCGTCGACCCCCCCGGCGATGATCACATCGGCCTGTCCGCGACGAATGGCCTCCATGCCCTCGCCGACAGCATGCGAACCGGTCGCACACGCCGACACCGGCGCGTAGTTGATGCCCTTTGCGCCGAGCCGGATCGAGATCAGGCCGGCAGCGAGATCCACGATCATCATCGGGACCAGGAACGGGCTGACTTTGCGAGGCCCACCCTCCAGGAGGCGCTGCTTCTGCTCCTCCATCACGTAGAGGCCTCCGATGCCCGAGCCGACGATGACGCCGATGCGATCGGCCTCCGTCTCGTCGAACTCTAGCCCGGCATCAGCGACCGCCTCGTCGGCCGCGATCACCGCGAACTGCTGGAAGCGCGCCATCCGGCGTGCCTCCTTCGGATTCAGGGTTGCAGACGGATCGAACTCGTCGATGTAGGCGGCGAACCGCGTGGTGAACTCGCTCGCGTCGAAGTGTGTGATCGGCCGCACTCCCGAGCGTCCCTGCTCAAGGGCGTTGGCGAACGGCTCCTTGCCGATACCGATGGGCGAGACGACCCCGACTCCGGTGATAACGACTCTACGCATCCTCGCTCCCCTCCCCGCTCGCTGCGAACTCTCCAACGAGCCGGTCCATGAGCTCGGCGACCGTTGGAATGTCGTGCACCCGCGCTGCCGCGGAGCCTGCGAAGACCAGACCGTCTTCGACGTCGCCGGCCTGCGCCATTTTCAGGCGCTCCATGATGCAGTACTCCTTGCCACACTTCTTCAGGCAGGAGATACAGCGCCCGATGGGCGCCAACTCCCCGTCGGCCATCTTCTGCGAGAACGGGTTGCGGATCGCCCTGCCGGGCAGTCCGACCGGGCTTCGCACAATGACGATGTCGTCGTCGGTGGCGTCGACGTACATCTGCTTGAACGCCTCAGGGGCGGAGGACTCCGCTGTGGCCGCGAAGCGAGAGCCCATCTGGACCCCGGCAGCACCGGCATCGAGGGTCCGCCTGATGTCCGCACCGGTGACAACACCGCCCGCCCCGATGACCGGGATGTCGACCGCTTCGACGATCTCGGGGAGCAGGTCGAGCATGGTGCGGTCCGTTCCGAGGTGGCCACCGGCCTCAACGCCTTCGACGATGACCGCCGCAGCCCCGAAGCGTTGCGACAGCGTCGCAACCCGGGCGGACCCCACGATGGGGACCACGGGCACGCCGGCGTCCGCTGCCCATTGGAAGACATCCCGCGAGAAGCCCGCGCCACAGACGAGAAGGTTCGTCCCGCCTTCCAGGGCGGCGTGCACCGTCTCCTTGAACTTGCGGATGGCTACCATGATGTTGACCCCCACGACCCCGCCAGCGGCGAGGGCGTGGGCAGCCCGAACCTCGTTGCGCATCTCATCGGGCTCGAGTCCGGACCCGGCGATCAGGCCGATACCTCCGGCACGGGCAACTGCGCCGGCAAGCGGCGCCATCGATATGCGAACCGCCATCCCTCCCTGGATGATCGGAAGGCGCGCGGTCTTGTCACCGATGGTCAGTGCAGGCATCTGGGGCACGGCATGACTCCCGGTTCGGCGTACGGGCTTGCAGGATGAAAGCATACCCCGACCCCGACCCGGGGTGCAGGTCGAGGTCGGGGCGAGGCATTAACGTTTGATCAGGCGTTGGCCTCGATGTAGGCGACCGCATCAGCGACGGTCTTGATCGACTCGACGTCCTCATCGGGGATCGAGACGTTGAACTCGGCCTCAAGCGCCATGACCAGCTCGACGAGGTCGAGCGAGTCGGCACCGAGGTCATCGATGAAGGCCGCTTCCTCGGTCACATCGTCACGCTCCACGTTGAGCTGGTCGACGATCACCTCGGACACCTTCTCAAGGATCTCTTCACGCTCCATAGGTACAACAACACCTCCCTCCGGGGGTTCCGTGTGGTACCACCCGCGGACACTTTAGACGAACGTCATGCCTCCGTCGACAGCGAGTACCTGTCCGGTGATGTACTTAGCATCGTCCGAGGCGAGAAACGCGACCGCCATGGCCACGTCACCGGGTTCGCCGAAGGACCTGAGAGCGATCTGACCGAGCGCCGTCTCGCGCACGGCTTCGGGCAGCGCAGCGGTCATGTCGGTCTCGATGAAGCCCGGTGCGACCGCGTTGACCCGCACTGAGCGCGGGGCAAGCTCACGGGCCACGGACTTGGTCAGGCCGATGAGCCCTGCTTTGGCGGCTGCGTAGTTGGCCTGGCCGGCGTTGCCCACGAGCCCGATCACGGACGAGATGTTGATGATCGAGCCGCTGCGGGCCTTCATCATGAGCTTTGCCGCGGCACGCGTCATCGTGAAAGCGCCTGTCAGGTTCGTCCGGATGACCGCATCCCAGTCTTCGTCGCTCATCCGGACCAGCAAACCGTCCCTGGTGATTCCCGCGTTGTTGACGAGGATGTCGAGGGAGCCGAACTCGGCGACGGCAGTGTCCACGAGCGCTGCACACGAATCCGCCTCACAGACATCGGCCTGAACGGCGACGGCCCGTGAACCCAGTGCCTCGATGGACGCAACCACCCCGGCAGCCGCGTCGGCACTGCCCGCGTAGTTGACGGCGACAGCGGCACCTCTGCGAGCGAGTTCCAGCGCGATAGCCGCGCCGATGCCGCGTGACGCGCCGGTGACCACAGCGGTCCGTCCCTCGAGTGGCTTCATCGCAGTACCTCCTCCACAACCGCCTGTACGCCCGCGTCGTCAATGCTCACCGCGTTGATACCATCCACCCGTTTGGCGAGTCCGCGCAGCACGGAGCCGGGGCCCGCTTCGATCAGCGTCACCGGCGCGTATCGCGTGCACGAGTGCATGGTCTCGGTCCACCGCACGGGTGAGGACATCTGGGTGGCGAGCGCAGCTCTGATCTCATCGGCCTCAGTTGCCGGCTCGGGGCGTGTGTTCTGGAGGACGGGGAACGTCGCGTCGCAGAACTCGGCTGAGTCCAAGACGTCAGAGAATGCATCTGCGGCCTTCTGCAGCACCGGTGAGTGGAACGCCCCGGCGACGTCCAGCGGAACGACTCGTCGCGCACCCGCTGAGAGCAGGGCGTCGCCCGCCTCGGCTACGGCTTCGCGCAGCCCGGAGATCACGACCTGTCCCGGAGCGTTGTCGTTGGCGAGCCAGACGCCATCGATACCGTGCACCACGTCGGCGACAGCCTGACCGTCGAGGCCGAGCACGGCGGACATCGAGCCTGGGCTCCCGGCGACGGCGTCCGCCATCATCCGGGCGCGCTCGCACACGAGCTCCAGACCTGCTTCGACCGAGTAGACTCCGGCTACGGCAAGAGCCGCGAGTTCGCCGAGACTGTGGCCGGCTACCGCGACAGGACGGACTCCCACATCGAGCAGCACGCTTCCCCATGCCCAATCGGCCAGGTAGAGAAGTGGCTGTGCGACGCGCGTGTCGGCGAGCTCGGCCGGGGTGCCCTCCCGCTGGAGCCGGCGGAGGTCCCGTTTTGTCAGCGCCTCGGCCGCATCGAGCAACCGGTCGAGCGCCTCGACCTCGGGGATGTCGTCGAGCATGCCTGTGCGCTGCGAGCCCTGGCCGGGAAAGACGAGGACGGCGTTCATGACGGTCACTCGGTGGATCGGGTCGGGGTCGCGGCGAGACGGCCCATCACCTCAACGGCTTCGGCCATCATCTCCTCGATGATCTCTGCGGCAGGCTGGACGCAATCGACCATCGCGGCCGACTGACCCGCCATGATCGATCCCATCTCCAGATCGCCCTCGCGCATGCAGAGTGCGAGCTTGCCGGTGCCGAGGACCTCGATCTCCTCGGGACGGTTCTGACGGTCGAGCTCGGCGATACTCTTGGCAAGCTTGTTCTTGATGACACGGACCGGGTGACCGGTGGAGTAGCCGGTGACCACGGTGTCGCGGTCGCGAGCCTTGATGATCCGCTCCTTGACGTCGGGGTGGATCGTGCACTCGGTCGCACACATGAAGCGCGTACCGACCTGGACGCCCTCGGCACCCAGCGCAAACGCGGCAGCGATCCCACGCCCGTCGGCGATACCGCCGGCGGCAACCACCGGGATGTTCAGCGCGTCGACCAGCTGGGGCGTGAGGACCATCGTTGTCAGTTCTCCGATGTGGCCCCCCGCCTCCATGCCCTCGCCGATGATGGCGTCGGCACCGATAGCTTCGAGGCGGCGGGCCAGCGCCACGCTCGGTGCGATCGGAAGCACTTTGATGCCACGGTCCTTGAAGGAACTCATGTACTTGCCGGGATTGCCGGCACCGGTAGTCACTGCGCTGACACCCTCCTCGACAACCATGTCAACCAGTTCGTCGATGTGAGGCGCCAGCAGCATCAGATTCACGCCAAACGGGCGATCGGTGAGCTCCTTAGCGCGGCGCACCTGATCGCGTAGAAGTTCGGTGGGCATGTGACCGGCGCCGATGACGCCGAGCCCCCCGGCCTTGCTCACAGCCGCGGCAAGCTCGGCGGTGGCGGTCCAGGCCATGCCTCCCTGGATGATCGGATGCTCGATCCCGAGCAGATCGGTGAGCCGGGTTCGAAGGGCCATCTCATGCCTCCTTGGTAGGTCGAGCCATGGTCCAGCGAACGACACCGGCACCCCACGTCAGCCCTGCGCCGAACCCGACGAGTGCTACGAGGTCTCCGGGCGCGAGCTGCCCGCTAGTATACAGGTGGTCCAGAGCCAGCGGGATCGATCCCGCCGAGGTGTTTCCCACCCGATCGACGTGGCTGAACACGCGATCGTGCGCGATTCCGAGGCGCTTCTCGACTGTCTGGATGATGCGCTGGTTGGCCTGATGTGGCACCAGCCAGTCCAGGTCTGCAACGCTCAAGCCGCTCGCTGCGAGCGCCTCGTTCGTCGCACGCGGGATTATCTTCACCGCGAACCGGAAGACCTCGCTGCCGTTCATCGTCAGGAAGTTCTCGCGCGCGTCGAGCGCATCGCGGGTCATGGGTCGAGCGGAGCCGCCTGCAGGAACCTTCAGCATATCGGCGCCGGAACCGTCCGCGCCGAGAACTATTCCGAGAACCCCGGGCTCGTCGGTGGCCTCGAGGACGACCGCGCCGGCACCGTCGCCGAACAGAACGCAGGTGGACCGGTCGGTGAAATCGATGATGCGGGTGAGCGCGTCGGCACCCACGACCGCAACGCGGGCGGCACGACCGGACTCGATAGCGCTGACCCCCGCC